>CAMCZE010000017.1 GCA_945885655.1 Bacteriovorax stolpii
GCTCGTGAAGCAGAGATCGTCGCAAACGCAGGCCAGCGTGGTGGTGTGACTATTGCCACAAACATGGCCGGTCGAGGAACTGATATTAAACTCACTGAGGAGACAAAAAAACTTGGTGGTCTTTTTATTATCGGAACAGAAAGACATGAGTCTCGTCGTATCGATAACCAGTTAAGAGGTCGTTCTGGTCGTCAAGGTGATCCAGGGAAATCTAAGTTTTTCCTATCTCTAGAAGATGATCTTATGAGAATTTTTGGTTCTGACAGAATCAAAGGCATCATGGTCAAACTTGGCATGAAAGATGATGAGCCTATTGAACATAACATGATCACCAATGCGATCGCTAAAGCTCAAAAGAAAGTGGAAACACACAACTTTGACATCCGTAAACATCTTCTTGATTTTGATAACGTTATGAATGAACAACGTAAGGTGATCTATAAAATCCGTCGCGACATTCTTAATGATGAAGCCAACATTGATCTTGTCCGTGACTTTGTGGAAGAGATCTCTTTTGATTTAGCTGAACAATTTAAACCAGAAAAAAAATCTTCTTTAAGAGAATATAATTGGCACGAAGTTTCAAAAACAGTACACGCCCTCTTTAATTCTGATGAAGATTTAAATCCAGAAAAATGCTCTCAAGAATTTAAAAGTGATCTTGTGGATTACATCCGCAGCATTGGGGTTAAAAACTTAGAACAAAGATTTGCTGGATTTAACCAAGAACAAGTAAAACTCACTTATCGTGAAGTTCTTCTTGCTACTTTTGATCAATTCTGGAAAGACCATCTTTTGGCCATGGATCACCTCAAAGAAGGCATTAATCTTCGTTCTTACGGACAAAAAGATCCTTTGGTCGAGTATAAACGTGAGGCCTTCACTATTTATGAGGCAATGAAGTTCTCGATTAAACGTGCAGTCGTAGAACGTATCTCTCACATTAAACTTATGACCAGAGAAGAAGTTGAGGCCATTCACCGCCAACAAGAAGAAATGCTTGATGCACAATTGAAGGCCCATCAAGAAGCCGAAAAATCTAAAACCATAGCTGAAGAAAAAAAAATCATCCGCGCTACAGTGAAAGTGGGACGGAATGATCCATGCCCTTGTGGTTCAGGTAAGAAGTTTAAGGCCTGTCACGGGGCTTAACGGAGGCGACCTTTGAGTAGCGATAAGAAGGATCTGACTCGCATTGAAGACCTGGCCGAATATCTTCATGAAATAGAAGAAGAAGCTGCCAGTGCTGAAGATGGACTTCCAGTCATGGAAGATGAAGAGACATCAACTGAGCTGCCAGAACTTCCGCCAGAGGATCAGGTAACCTTTGAGGCCGATGCTTTTGCTGACTCAACGGAAGAGAATCTTGATTTCACTTCCTCTACTGAAAATGGGCCCGAAAATTTTGAGAGTAACGACATTTTTCAAACTACTGAAGAAGAAACCGAACCTTTTACTCTTTCAGAAGAAGAACCAATCACTGAAACTGCTACCGAAGATTTTAAATTAGAAGACTTCGAAGATAGGCCAGAAGAAATCATTACTCAGACGCTGCCAGAACCTAGGCCTGAGAGTGTCAGCACTTTTAAGTCCCCTGAAAACTTCGAAGATATAAAAAAGTTTTCTGAAAGTTCGACTTTCTCAGGCGTTGGAGCTGAGGGTAATCCATCATTTAGTCTTCTCATTAAAAATGTTCGATATATTGAAGATGTAAACGATATCTTGATTATGCTCAAAGAGCTGGGCCTTATTGCTGACTCTGAAGAACAGATGCGAGCACGCCTTATGCGTGGCTCACTTCTTGTTCCAAGGATCTCTGAATTTGCAGCGATCTATGTGGCCCACAAGCTGCGACGTTTTGATGTTGATATTCAGGTTGGACTCTCTGATGACATTCATCCCCCTAAACATCAAGAAATTCCCGAGACAGGTATGGTTTCAAAATCTAATCTTTATCAAAATCAGACCCATCATTTTAATTTTAATGATGCAAAGTTAGAACTCTCTCATATCATTATTTCTGCGACTCAAGGACTAGAGGGTTATCAAGTCGTGCGTTACCTCGGTGTGGCCTCAGAACATAAGATGCTTGATAGTTATATTGTCGAGGATGAAAATTCGAGCGATATACCTCGCCACTATCAAGAGCTTGCTCAAAAACTTCGTGCTCATGCTCTCAAGGCCCAGTCCAATGCTGTGGTCGGAATCAATTATCAACTGACTCCTATTCCCAGCGAGATTGGGATCTCAGGACACAAGTACCGCCTTAGTTGCACAGGAAACCTCGTTTGGGTCAACAAGTTATGAAGAATTATGAAGTTGTCATCATTGGGGGTGGCATCAATGGATGCGGCCTTATCAGAGATTTAGCATTAAATGGTGTGAATACACTTTTGCTTGATAAAGGGGATTACTCCTCTCAAACATCTCAAGGTTCATCGAAGATGCTTCACGGAGGCATTCGGTATTTGGAAAATTTTGATTTCGGGCTCGTTCAAGAGGCCCTGGAAGAAAAAAATCTCTGGCTAAAACTTGCTCCTCATTTATGTTTTGAAAGAGAATTTTATCTGCCCCTTTATTCCTACTCCAAATACGCTCCATGGATGCTGGGTTGTGGACTTTTTCTTTATGATTTTCTTTCACATTTTCAAAACCGTGCTTATGGAATTCTTAATAAAGATGAAACTTTATTAAAAATCCCATCCCTTGAGGCCCAAGACCTTAGAGGTGCTGGTAAATATTACGATGGAGTGGTCGATGATGCCAAACTTACTCTTGAGTGTCTCTACGATGCTTTACTTGAACCATGTGCCAATGCTTTAAGTTATACAGAAGTCACTCATACGATTAAAACTCATGACGGTTATGAAGTGACGTATCAATCCCTTCGAACTGGTCAAACTCAAACAATTCATACTAAGTTTTTAGTTTTCACCACGGGCCCATTTACTGACATACTTTTACCTAAACTCAACATCCCTTGGACCTCTCAATTAGTTCCGTCTAAAGGCATTCATTTATGGCTTAAAGAAGGTTCTATTAAAACCTCTGGCTCAGTTGTTCTTACGACTCGGGATAATCGTGTTGTGTTTGTGATTCCTCAAAGAGGATCTATTCTTGTGGGAACAACAGAAACACCTGTTGATCAAGAGATGTTTGACATTAAGGCCACAGAAAAAGAAATCCATTACCTATTAGGTGTGCTTCAGCAGTACTTTCCAAATTCTTCAGTTAATGAATCGTCGATCATTTCCACCTTTGCGGCCGTACGGCCTTTAGTTCGTGAGAGCGACTCTCCCGATGCTTTAGGTAAAGTCAGCCGTTTTCATAAAATCTTTCGGCCTGATGCCAATACTTATGTCATTTTAGGTGGAAAATACACGACATTTAGACGCATGAATCAAGAACTTGCCCAAGAGATCGTTCCTCGCCTGGGTAAACCTTATCATCCCAATCTCACTTTAAATCCTTTGCGCCAGCATTCTTTAATTCCAACTTTTGGAATCAAACCGCCACTCACTATGGACTTGGTGAAAAAAATTATCAAGGAAGAGAATGCCACAACTTTTGATGATCTAGTCAAAAGACGACTTTCCATCATTGAAGAGCCAAAAAATTTGAAAGAAGTCATGGGAATACCTGTGGAACAGATTAAGGCGTTATTCTAAATTCTAATAAGTCCCTCTCCTCGAAACAATCAATTAGAATCGATAAGAAAGCCCTAACATAAGTCTTGGGCCTGAAACTTTTTTTGTGTGTGTATTCTTAAGTTCATCTTCTGTATATTTTTCGTTACGACTATAATAATCCACCATCACTCGGGCCCCTAACCCCTTGTAGGTATAAAATTTAAATCCAAATCCTAATGAAAAACCAGAACTGCTACCATTTGATGACAAATCCGATTTCGTTATGGTTTCAGTTCCAGCAGTATAACTTGATTTTACATTGCCAAAATTAAAGGCCGCATGAAAAAAAGGAATAAAATCTCCTGTTACGCTAGGAAGAGTAAATGGATGCCAATTGGTACCAAGGGAAAACTCCGTCACATCATTAGTTGAGGCCGATCCATTGTAGGCCTGATTACTTAAACGCATCAAGGCCGCAGATCCCACTAAAGATAAACGCGAATACCAATCTCTTTCTGTTCTAGCATAGTACTCTCCACCTAGTTCAAAATGATGCGAAGTCTGAGCATTACTAAATGATTTGCCGTTACCAGAATCCGTTGCACCTGTAAGGGCCGAAACATTGATGATTCCTAAAATTTCTATATTTTTTTCAACAATTGAAACCGGAGATCGACTCTCCTCTAGAGATTTAAGATCGGCATCACTCAGACTCTCATCTGTAACAGATAAGTCTTGGGCCCCTTCGGCCAAAGGTATACCTAGAGTTGTTGGATCTCCAGAAACTTTTGTTGGAGTATCGTCTTGCACAAGTGTTTGAGTTTCATCTTTAGTAATCTTTACGGCCGGACTAATTTTTATCGTCATGACAGCATCATTATTAATAAAGTCGGCATTAACCAGACGATATACTGACCAAACCGAACGAGTGGGTGAAACTTTCACAAGTACAGCTCGGGCCACAATTCCCGCAGTCACAATAAATTTGGCATGATCCCCTTCAACGAGACCATCTTCAGTTCCACGATTAATCATGAGAGTCTTTTTGGACTCAGAACTTTTGACAATTCTCACAGTTAATTTCTCATCGATTTCGAGAGCAAAAACGAAACCAGGAATTAGCAACATGCTTAAGATTAAAGTCTTCATCGTTCCCCTTAAAAAGTATACCCAATACCAAATCCTGTTTTTCCATCTACCAGATTTTGTCTCTCTGGAAGTTGTGAAACAATATTGCTAGACTCAACTTGTTCTAAATTTAATGTTTCAAAACTGGCGCTAGCTCTTAGGCTTATTCCATTTCTAAAATTATATTTAAATCCCAATTTTACACCAGGAAGCGCCATGAGTGAATAATTTGATCTCTCACCGGCCGTTGGGGCGTCTAAGGTTGCCACCCCAGTTCGCACATAAATACCTGCGAACAAAAGAAAACTTTCATAGGTAGATGGCATACTCATAGCATACCAATTGATTCCGCCGGCCATCGATTTTTCATCTACGTTGGCGTTGTATGAATTTGCATCCACTGCCGTTTTATTGGAACGAACACTGGCCTCAAAAGTAAATTTCCCTAACTTTTCGTGACGTAGGAAGGGAGCGAGCTCAACACTCAAGTCAAGTGAGTTTAAATGATCTCGACGATGGGCCCGATCTGATGCACTTTGAGCGTCGATAAAACCAATTCCGTAATCAAGAAAAGCACCCCATTTTTTTGGTTTTGACATCATTTCAATTCGACGATCTTTTTCCTGAAGAACAGAAATCTGTTTAAGTGTGCGCTCAAGCTCTTCATCAGAAAATTCTTCTGACCAACTCTCACCTTTTTCTAAGATAGAACGATAGATTTTAGCATCAGCTGTTTTATTCTGGGACTGTTTAAAAATAAAATCTTCATATTCTGTATTGAAATTACTTTTAACCCTGAATTCATTGCTAAAAGTTGATTTCATCTGCTCTTCATAAAAGGACTCATAATTAAAATCAGGATGATTCACGCGTTTTAAATAGGCCGTCACCATTTTTTCAAAAGTTGAGATTCTCTGCTCACGTCTAAATTCATCTTGATGTGGACTTTTATAAAGCGCACTTCGGTAACGAGTCTTACCGGCCTTTTCCCAATCTTCCATGTCAAGAAGTTCAAAATCTCTGTCAGCACGATACTCACGTTCATGAAGAGGTGCCACCATTTCATATTTTTTTTGAAGTTTCGCAAGCCTTGAATCATCACTGCTCAAAGAAGCAATTGTGGTCTCTGAAATTTTATCCCTTTCACTCACCACAGCCGTACGAGACATTTTTGGGTCAGATCTTCCATTAAGCATGCTCGTTTCAGATAAAACGATATAAAGATCACCCTTAACCAGAAGTTCTTCGTCATAGATTCGGTATAGAACCCAAATGGAAGAATCAGAATTGACTTTCACATTTCGTGCTTTTGCGGCGGGAACAAGTCTTAAATCTTTGTTTTCTAAATTTTTGACAGGCTTAACGATGATGGCGTAATCGCCAGGGCGGATGTTGTCATGGTTACCCAAATTAAACAGGGCCGTGGTCCCACCAGAAGATCTGGCCAAAAGACGCGCCTCAGTGGAAGACCAAACCTGTCCAGTTAGTACGAGGAGCACTACACAAAAGAGCATCCTTAACATCAGTTTTCTCGTCCTTGAAAAATACATCGCTATTTAACTATTGTAACATCAATCAAGATTATGAAAACACAGGAATAAGAGATAAATTCTACCCATCACCTCTTGCTTTAAGTCCTTGATAAAGCGTTGCAAAAAATCTATAAAGGGAATAGGCATCAAAAAGGACCATTCTTATGAAACGCAGACGCGAAAAAATGACCTATAACTACGAGTGTTCACTATCTGGTGAGCAATTCGTAACCACTGAAAAGGCCCCTAATCCAAAGGAACTTTTATCAGTTAAAGGTTACTATGAAATGAATCTCGACATGGACGATCGTCCTGCCGTGATTAAAAAGAAATTGGGTGTAGGTGTTCCGGTTCCTGCAAAAACTGAAGAGAAACAGTAATCATGGAAACTCGTAAAGTTATCATCATTGGAACTGGCCCTGCCGGTTTGACTGCTGCTATTTACGCTGCCCGTGCTGATCTTAAACCTCTTGTTCTTGAGGGCCACGAACCTGGTGGACAACTGACACTCACCACAGAAGTTGAAAACTTCCCAGGCTTTGAGCATGGAGTGATGGGCCCAGAACTTATGGGAACAATGAAAAAACAAGCGGCGCGTTTTAATGCCGAGTTTTTATCAGTCATGTGCACAGACATTGATTTGTCTAAACGACCTTTCACCGTCATGGCTTCCAATGGTCAAACATATTTAGCAGAGACCGTCATCATCTCAACGGGTGCTTCGGCAAAATGGCCGGGTCTTCCCAATGAAAAAGAACTCACAGGGCGTGGTGTTTCAACTTGTGCCACTTGTGATGGATTTTTCTACCGGGATAAAATTGTTCATATCGTTGGTGGTGGGGACACGGCCATGGAAGATGCAACCTTCATCACCAAATTTGCAAAAAAAGTGTACATCGTTCACCGTAAAGATACTTTACGTGCTTCTAAACCGATGCAGGAGCGAGCTTTTAACAATCCTAAAATTGAGTTTTTATGGGATTCGGCCGTAACCGAAATTAAGAGCAATGAAAGTGGCGTTAACGCTATCATCGTTGAAAATCTAAAAACGGGAAAAAAAGAAGAACGTGCCACCGATGGTCTTTTTTATGCTATTGGACACACACCAAACACTTCTTTTCTTAAGGGTCAAATCACTCTGGATGACCACGGGTTTATTAAAACTCAAAATGGTCCCGATACTAATATTGCAGGTGTTTTTGCTTGTGGAGACGTGCAAGACTCTTACTACCGTCAGGCCATCACGGCCGCTGGTTCTGGGTGTCAGGCCGCCATCCGTGCTGAGAGATTTTTAGAGGGCCATTAGATCGTGGTCAAAAAAATCAGCGAATATAAACACAATTTTCTAACTTTTTATCAAAAACATGAAGTCTTGGTATCCATCAGCGTTTTCGTTGGTGGATTCCTTTTTGATCTCCTCACTCTTAGTCGCATTGATGATCTTTTTAACTTGATCCAACAGGCAATTTATTTGCTCATTTTGGGAACTCTTCTTCTTTGTGAAATTAAAATCAAAACAGGTAGTTTAGTTCTTTCAGATAAAGGAAAAAAATTTTGGCAATACCATGACCTCGTGGTTCATTTCCTTTTTGGATCCCTGCTCTCTCTTTACACCATTTTTTATTACACTTCAGCTTCGGCCTTAACAAGTTTCTTTTTTATTGTACTCCTTGGTGGGCTCATGCTCGCCAACGAATTTCCTCAGATTCAGCGCTTAGGCATGCCTGTAAGAGTGACTCTCTTCTCCATCTGTGTACTATCTTATTTTTCATTTTTTTACCCAATTCTCTTGGGGCATGTGGGTTGGATTCCTTTTTGGTTAGGTTTTTTTAGTTCTTTGGGAACACTCATTGGAATATGGAGACTTAATTTTAAAGTTGGACCTTATCAAGAACTTCTGAAAAAACATGTTCTTGCCCCTATCCTCGGTGTGCATCTGTTTTTCCTTATTGGGTATTACTTCTCTCTCATTCCACCGGTACCTGTGGCCGTAAAAAAGATTGGAGTTTATTACGATGTCGTAAAAACCGAAGACCACTATAACGGTAAACATTTAAAACCATTCTGGAAGATTTGGGATAAAGGCTCTCAAGAGTTTTTATCTCGCCCTGGAGACAAGGTTTTTGTTCTTATATCCATTTTTTCACCTTCAAACTTTCGGGATCGTGTGAATCTTCTGTGGTATTACGATGATGCAAAGCTTGGCTGGAAGTTAGAAGATACCATTCCCCTCACTATTCTGGGTGGAAGAGAAGCTGGTTTTAGAGGCTTTGGAAGCAAACAATTCTACCATGAAGGAGCTTGGAGGGTTATCGTCGAAACCTCCGATGGCCGGGAAGTGGGCAGGATTAACCTCACAATTAAGCACGATGACTCAACACTAGTGCGAGAATTCAAAACTGACACCTTCTAAGCCTTTAATAGTTCGAAATTTAACCCAAGCAAAATTGACCACTTCATTTCTTCTTTGACACCCCTCTATGAAATTTGAAAAAATAGACGAAGGATTCTTTGCCATGGAATGGCGAAGACAAATCCAATAGATCTGAAAACACCAAGGACGGTTAAATGCAGGCCCTTTTTAATTATACGACTCTATCCACCAGGCTCGAAAAGACAACAAGAACTCTTTTCGTTACTCTCAACCGCCCGGATTGGAAAAATGCATTTCGCCTCGAAATGTTATTCGAACTTGAATCCCTTCTGGCCTGGTGTACAACAAAAGTAGAAATCAATACGATCCTGATTGATTCATCATCTTCCATCTTCTCAACAGGTCTCGAACTAGATTCACTTTCATCTATGTCTGCTCAGCAGCTGGATAAAATGAATACAAAACTTCAAAAAATTATTTTCTCCATGATGCAACTTCCACAGACAGTGATCATTGACCTAGGAAATGGTTCAGAAACATTGGGCAGTGAATTTACTTTAGGTGCAGACATTAGAATCGCTTCAGAGGATACGCAAGTAAGTTTTAATCACTGTCGTTATGGACTCGTTCCTGCGGCCGGAGGCATGAGCATGCTTACCACTCTTGTGGCCCCGGTATTTGCCAGATCATGGGTCCTTTCAGGAAATATCGTTGAAGCGGATACTCTTATCCAGTCTGGGTTTTTGCGTGAAACTTATAACAAAACCAATCGTAGTGAAGTCATTGAGAAAATGTTAACTCAAATCTCTAAGATTGCTCCCATTCAACGGATTCAGGCCAAGCTAGGTCTCTTTGAAAGTCTTCGTTCTCAATTTGAAAATGGGATCATCATGGACCGCAAGGTGGCCAAGGCCTCCATGGTTTCTGAAGATTGGAGAAATAAAAGATCAGAAGAAACCCACACAGAATTTATGCCTGCGAAGTCAATGTCATATGCGGTGAAACTCTCACTGATTAAAAATGACGAAAGTCCAACACTCGAACACTAGAGAAGCTTACATCTCATCATGGCCGTCATGAAGGCATTGTGGGACCAAGTAAGATCATGTGCCCCCTGCATATTGCCTGATTCGCGGTTAAACTGTTCTGACATATGACCTTTGCGATCAGAGTGAAAAAGAACACGTTTAAACTGCTTTTCAATAACATCATCAAGCCGTTTATTTTTTGTTTTATCACGCAGAAGACAGTAGTACTCACCAAGAGCAAGTGTTGATAAAAACCACGGATTCCCTATGCTTTCCGTGCGGTAACCGTCATATCGGTCTTCTTGATAACGGCCAATGGCCACACCAAGATCTGGATAACGTTTATTAATAGAATAGATCTCAGAAGATTGCTCAATAAGGGAGCTGATATACTTTTTGACTGATGTATCTTTATATGAAAAAAGTTTTTGATAAGGTGAATTGTGATTAAGGGCCAAAAGTGGGGCCACATCTAAACCTGAATTTTTATACCATAAGGAAGCTTCTTTACCTTTTGTGACAAGAATTCCAATTTTATCGTTAAGAAAATCTTTTTTTAACATCGCTCCAATAGCTCGGGCCTCTTTTTCATAAAAAACCGCGGCCCCGTCGTCTCGTAACTCGCGAGCAAGCTTCGCCCCTTCTTGCAAGGCCGTATGTTGTGAAAGAAGTGTATAGAAGTGCATACCTTTTTCTTCTTCCCACAAATCAAAACTAGCGGCTTGCCAATTATAGGCCGTGTATTCAAGATCTTTTTTTATAACTGAGTCGGCCGGCAAAATGCCATGATAAAGTTTTTTTAAAACATAATCTTCTTGGCCTTGGGTCAAAAGAAGACGAGCAAATTTAATCATGGTAAGGGCACGTAAAGCAGGCCCATCATTTTGCGGACGCCCCCATGGACCTTCAAAACCAGAACCATCAATATTATACTTTGGCTCACCAAGACCGCTAAATGTCGGAAGATTTTGACGAAATGCTTCAGCATCAACCCAAGTCAAAATGAGTTTTTTGATTTTTGCATCACCCGTTAATTCATAATAATCAACAAGAGAGCGCATTGTTAGGGCGGTATCACGGACCCAATCATAATAATAATTTGGATTTTCTTTGCTTGGACTTGCAACCACCATTCCAGGAAAGACATCTGCCATGGTTGAATTTTGAATCACGGTCTGAAGACTTATTTTAAACTGTTCTTGTTTTGACGGTTGGGCCATTGCCAGGAGTGGGAATGCTAAAAGTAAGATGATCGTTCTCATTTTAAATCCTTTAATTCGTAAGAAGGCATCATTGACTGCAGTCCCTGCATATCAATTTTACTGCTATGGCCCAAAAGAAATCCACCACCACCAGCGCCACAAAGTTTCAGAATATAGTCACCTGTTTCAAGTCCTCTTGTCCATATCTTATGCATATGATCAGGGATCATTTCTGCAAAATAATCCCACTGAAATTTTGAAATATGCCATAAATGGTGAGATAGATGCGCTTTATCACCACACACTAGAGAATCGATGGCAAAATTCACATCTTGCTGCAACACTTGAGCGCACTCTTGTAAAAATTTAGGGTCCTTCATTTTTTCTTTATACACACTCACAAGAGGTCCCGTCTGACGAGGTCTGCCCGTGTTTAAAAGAAAAAATCCAGAGAGATCAGGAGTTTGTTTCAAAACTTCAATCTGATCAAATTGATGAATAAGCAGTGACTCTTTAACATAACTCACAAGTGGATCAAGTCCTGAACTTGCTCCATGAAAGTAGTCCTCTAATTTTGCTAAAACCGCTCGATGCTCAACAAGATTGTCTTTTTTAAATCCATAAGCATCATAGATCGCGGCCACTAAGGCCCCTGAACTTCCAAGTCCAAATCCATGAGGGATAGAAGAATCAAACCACAACCCTTTTTTAAGATCATTTTCAAGGGAGTGCCGATTGACAAAAAACTCAGAGACATGTTTAAAAAAACTGTTAAGACTCTCTCGGGATACCTGTGCTTCACCCGAAGCGCATGGATCAAAACTCCACTTCCCTGTATAACCTTGATAAGGAATCGTAAGGGCCTTAGAACCATTTAAAACAGTGTACTCACCCAATAATAAAACTTTTGATGGATAACTCTTATTTAACACCGAATTGGCCCCTCTCCTCGTTCATCGTAAATCACATTCACGGCAAGTGGGGCAAGTTCATGTTGTATAAAAGGATAAATCTTATTTTTATAAGACTCTGGATAAATCAAATGAAGATTAGGTCCAGCATCCAAAGTAAAATAAAGGGGTAGTTTCCCTTGCCGCCTGAAGTCCCAGATCATCTCAATGGCCGTTAAGGTTTTAGGCCTAAGAAGTGTAAACGCCTCAGGGGAAGTGAGCATCATTGCATGAAGACTTAAAGCTTCACTCTCAAGAACTTGTCCCAAACTTTCGATATCACCACTGGCCAGGGCCCTGAGGCATTTATCAAAGTTATTTCTGGCCTGAATAAATCGCGCTTCTGCAAAAAAATGTTCACCCATTTTAGCGTGACCTTGAGTACTAGAAACATCTTTTTCTTTTTCATCAATTACAAGTACGGTGTCTTGAAGATGAAAAAAGTCGGAATGGATAAGAGATAATTGAGAGGTGTAAAGATCATGAGAGATCTTACTTTCTCCCCAAACATTAAAGCCTCCATAAACGGAACGGCAAGCACTTCCGCTGGCAAGACGAGCAAGGTGACTTGCTGACTGCATAAACTCCTGGTCTTCGGTTTTGCCTTTTAAATGATACAGATAATCCGTCAGACAAAGAGCAAAGGCAGAAAGCCCAGATGCAGAGGAAGCAATACCTGCTCCATGCGGGAAAGTATTTTTAGTTGCGATATGAACTTTGAGTCGATCGAAACCCAAGTTTTGCAAATAGGTTTTAATTTTAAAAGCAAAAGAATCCTGACGAGATCCTTCTAAAAAGAGTGATACCTCAAGGTTATCACTTGGCAAAAATGAAACCTTACTTTCCGTGACACACTCTTTAAGGGTCATGCTCAATGAGGGATTGGCCGGAAGTTGTTGCCCTTTTTTACCCCAATACTTAACAAAAGCAATATTAGATGGAGAAATCCAACGGCTCTCAAATGGTGTAAAAGATAATGTTGAAAGAGAATCTATAAGTGTCATTTTATTTTCCGAAACTCAATTCTGTTCGAACAATTTCAGAAAAATGAATCAAACTATGAAGACCTTTTTCTGCAAAATACTGACGAGTTTCTTCAGGGCCTCTATCTGAAGTGACAAGAACAAAGTCACCTCCCCAGGCGCCAAGAGATTTTACACATCCCCAATAATCAGGAAAAAGACGATCTTTAACTTTAGTATATTTAAGAGCTGAGGCCACAATTTCTTCATGGGCCGTGATGACTTTATTAAATGTCACTAGGTCACGGGCACTCATCATCTCACGAGTAAGCTGAGTGATCTCAGTAATGACTGATGCTTTTTCTGGTATATTCATCTCTTGATATTTTTTAACTTCGATTTCAGATGACTGTTTACGTCCTAAATAGACAAAAAAAAGCTCGTCTTTAAAAGTAGGATTAAACTGGGCCGACTCCCACTGTGGTTTATTATCTGTTATCTTAAACTTTAGCGGACCACTGGCCTGAGCGCACGCAATGTCATAGCCCGAACCACCAATGGTTTTTTTCACAAGTTCAAAGGGACTGACATAGGCCCACTGAGCGATATTATAAATAATGGTTGAACTAGATCCAAGCCCCCATTCTACAGGAAACTCAAGTTTTGTTTCAACCTGCACATCCATATCGTCTCTCAAAAAATGGGGATTCTGCAAACGAACGGCCGAGAGAACTCTATTAATAAAATCTTGTTTTTCACTACTTTGATTTCTGATAGGTTTAAAATGCCAAAATTCATAATCCGATTCAAACCACACATTGCCACTGTGATCTAAGCTTTTCCAGTTAAGTGTCGGTTGGTATGAATGACGGTACTTAACTTTCATGGACTGCCCAACCGTTGTTGGAAGTGCCAGTGCCTCAGCTCCATCCATGACAAAATACTCTCCCGAGAGGAGAAGTTTTCCATGGCCGTAAAAATATTGGTCGCGCATATTAGTGAACCTTTAAAAAATTTCTAACGGACGTATATGAGATCACCTTATCTGAAAAATAATCTTTGGCCGCATCCACCTGCGCCTCAGTAGCATTAAGCTGATTGAGAATATTAAGAAGATGAAGTTTCATGTGGCCTTTCTGAATTCCTGTGGTCACAAGAGATTTTACTGCACCAAAATTTTGCGCAAGTCCAACAGCCGCCATAATCTGCATAAGTTCTGGAGCGGATGGATTGTTTAAGATTGCTAAAGATGTACGGGCCAAGGGATGAAGAGAGGTAAGCCCCCCAACAGTACCAACGGCAAGAGGAATAATGATCGAAAACTTAAACGTCTCTTCAGTAAGAGTCACTGTTGAAAGTGATTTGTACTCACCATCTCGGGAGGCCCAAGCATGGGCACAGGCCTCAATCGCACGAAAATCGTTTCCTGTGGCCAAGACCACAGCATCGATTCCATTCATGATGCCTTTATTATGAGTTACAGCACGAGAGCGGTCCACTTCAGCGATCTTCACCGCTATAGCAAAACGTTTGGCAAACTCCATAGCACTCATCTCATTAGCGAATGTTCCCAAATCTTCGATGGGACATTCCACCCAACACTCCACCAAACAATCTGGGGTATAATTGGAAAGAATGCACATGATGACTTGTAAATCTTTTTCCTGAGACTCAAAAAAATCACAACTTTGTGCTTTCCGTTTAAGAACCTGGGCCATCTCTTCGAGAATTGAATTAATAAAGTTGGCCCCCATGGCATCTTTAGTCTCACAAGTCACTTTGAGCTGATAATAATTTTTTAGTTTATCTGTCATGTCCACAAGAGAGAGATCAACAATTCCCCCTCCACGTTTTTCCATATTACCCGTAATAAAACTTACTGAATTAATGAAATCGTTTTTATGTAATTCAAAAAAAGCTTCAAGATTTTTTTTATCTCCACTCCACAAAAAATGAACCTGCCCTACTTTTTTGGTACTGATTACCCGTGCTTCAAAACCACCTCTTTCTAACCAAAACTTTGCTCCAAGAGATGCGGCCGCTACGACAGAGGATTCTTCAATGACCATAGGCACAGAGTAAACTGATCCGTTTATAAGAAAGTTTGGAGCAATTCCAAAAGGAAGATCAAAGTTAGTTAAAGTATTTTCTGAGAACTCATCAAACTTTTTCTGAAGTTCTTCGTCTTGATGCCAAAAATCATTAAGGCCCATAACAAGGCCTGCTGCTTCAGGATCAAGCTGAGTGGCAAGCCATTCAATTTTCTGATTCTTAGACATTTTAGAAAAACCACTAATAGTTTTCATCATTCTTCCTTGAGCTCTAAGACATTTCTGGCCGTAAGTAGAGAGTCACGCATTCCTAAAAAATATTCTTCCAAGACATCAAAACTTTCCATGGCAGGTGCTAAAAAAGCCGAAGCAAACCCCATCAATGCTGGCGCTTGCAATTTTGATTTGAGTTCAAAAGCATCTAAAATATTTTTCTGTCCACCTGAGATGATAAATTCTTTATCCACCATGGGAAGTTTATTTAAAAAAGACACCATCTCTGAAGCCGTGTGGCCCACTTTTACAAATGGCATTTTATGTATTTGATGATCACCACGAAAACTTTCCAACAGACTAAAATTCGTTCCACCAAAGGCGCCAAACTCAACTCCTGCCAGCGGAAGTTTTAAAAGGGCCTGCAAACTTTTTGGGCCAAGGCCCTGTCCCACTTCTTTTACAAATACAGGATATGTTGTTGTCTCTAAAAAGCGTGTCATCGTCATCAGTGGTGATACATGGTAACGATCCCCCTCAGGCTGAAACCATTCCTGAAGTGGATTAATATGGATGATAAGGCCATTGGCCCTTAATTTTTTGACCATCTCGTGAATGCGTGTTGTTTTCCCACTCTTCACGAGTTCTTCGACTTGAGCAATTCCAAGATTAGCAAGAAGAGGTTGATCACCCAAAAAATCTCTCACATCAAAATCTTTGAGGTACTCATCATCATGAAGTAAAGCACGACATGATCCAAGACCCATGCCCAACTTATATTTTCCCGCTAATCGAGCAAGATTAACATTAATGTTCTCAGCATACTGGGCCCCACCCGTCATACTTGAAACCCAAATAGGATAAGAAAGTTCTTTTTTTAAAAAGGTTATAGGCCAACAATCTTCCAAGGTCGGATGGGTAAAAAACAAGGGTTCATAATTGAACCTTACATCAACATCTTGAGATGAAGTTCGTGCTCTTTTTGCCAGTTCAATATGATCCCCTTTCCGTTGAGCTAACTCATGGGAAAGAGAGGGATTCGAATTGTTTTCCATGGAAATCTATGTATCAAGAAGAGCATCAAAAGTCATGGTCTTCTTGCCTAAAATCATAGCCATAAATTCACTGAGTTATGTCTGTTTTATGAGCACGAAAAAGAAACTGCGCATTACAAAGGAGCGATTATCAAAACAAATTCTCTTTTATCATCTGCCCCAATACCTTTGAGCACAGCTGAAACTGTGCCTCTCAAAAGAATTTCACGAGATCCACCAAGATCACATCCTAAAAATATCTCTCGATTTAAATGAAGTGTATCTAATTCTTCTAACAGTTTTTTTAAACGATACGGTGTCTCCATCCAGACTTGAGTTTCAGGACGGGCCAATTCTTTTTTCACCCAAGTCGCGCGCTCTGGCCCTTTCACCGGAATAAAACCTGAAAACACAAAAGTCTGATGCGAAAATCCAGAGAGGGCCATGGCCAAGGCAATAGAATTCGGAAAAGGAGTTGCGGTAACTTTTAATCCCTGTTTATGGCAAGCATCCACCAGTTTTTGTCCCGGATCACAAAAGGCCGGGAGCCCACAATCACTAAGAAGATAAACCTTTTTTCCAGATTTGATTTCTTTTAAAACATCATTTTGAATTTTTTCTTGAGTATGTTCATTAAATAAAACAAACTTTTCAATCGCCTCTCTTGGTAATCCCCATTTTAGCCAACGTTGACGAGCAACTTTATGCTCTTCAACCAGGATCACCACATCTTCCTTCATGGCATCAGCAAGAAGCATCTCTCGAGCGATGGTTTCCAAGGGATGATCATCTTGAATGGGAGTGGGTACTAAGATCAGTTGTTTCATGTTTCATCCAGATAAATAAAAAGTTCAGGTCGATGAAAGTCAGGATTATCCTCAGGATTTGGCCTTAAAGCAAAAAACTCTCGAGGGTTTTGAGACAAACAAGCAAAGGCCCCACCATAAAGCATCTCTCCCTGAATATCTTGAGGCAATTCAAGTTCTAATCTTGCCATCCAAAGATGCCCCTCAATGATGGATTCTGTTTTAAGATTCAATTGATCCGGTGGAAAATAGATTTTCCTAGGTTCCTTGATCACTAAAGCAAACGGCTGATTAAGAGGAGAGACTTGAACTTCCAAATAAGGTGCTTGTAAGTCCTCAGCATCTTTTCTTAGCTGCAAAAAGGCCTCAACCACATCATGATTCCACAGACCCCAATTTTTTGTCCAATCCTCCGTAAATGAAGATTCAGAAAGCCAAGGAGTGCCATCCCTTTTCTGTACGGAAAAGTTAATAATAATCTGGCGCCCTTGGCGAGTTAAGCTCACTTTAATACTATGATGGTCCGTAGTTGTTGTATGTTTTTGTAAAAAGAATTGCATGAATCAAAGCTTATCGAATTTCCACTGACTTGCCCATAACTTTAAGGTAAGAATCCTTTTATGGAAAGTTATCGTTTGTTTATCGTTGTTCTGCCTGGCATGGAAGATTTAGCTCTTGAAGAGCTTGAGCTTAAATGTCCCTTAACCGAAATCACTAAACTTAAAGGTGGCCTTGAACTCTCTGCTGATCTTGCATGGATTGAGAGGGCCCACACTTTACTTAAAATCCCTACCCGCATTCTCATGCGAGTGACTGAATTTAAGGTGCGAGATTTTCCTAAGCTATATCAAAAGTTTTTAAACTTTTCGTGGACTCCTTTTTTATCTCATCCTCATCCTCAATGGGAGATTGTCTGTCATCAAAGCCGACTTAACCACACTGGCCGCATGGAAGAGACGATCAATAAGGCCATGGCGGAAGTTTTAAAACGCCAACCACTTTCTAAAGATTGGGAGAAAAAAAATTATCGGCCACAAACTTTTTATATTCGCCTCCAAGATGATCTTCTGACGTTAAGCCTAGATCTCACTGGTGATCCCCTTCATAAAAGAGGTCTTCAGACCATTAAGGGCGAAGCTCCTCTACGGGAGAACTTTGCGGCCGCAATGGTGTATGAGCTCACCCGTGATCTAAAAACTGAAACCATCTTAGTTGATCCCATGTGTGGCTCAGGAACTCTTTTAGTGGAGGCCCTGACCTTTCACCGTCCACTACACTTAAGAACTTTTGATTTTGAGACGGCCCCTTTTTATAAGGGAAAACTTTTAAAACTTTCAGCTCAAAGCACACCACTTGCAATAAGTAAGGCCTTTGGTTTCGACACCAATGCTGAGCTTCTCTCAAAAATCCAAGTTGATCTTCCTATTTCTCTTAAGGTGCAAAATTCTTTAGAAGAAAAAATTGAAATCGACGGTGAAATGATCATGATCTGTAACCCACCATATGGTGAAAGAATTAAAATTGATGGAAAACGAGGATCATTTTTAAAACAAGCGTGGGAAAAATTCTTAACCGTGGACAAACCTTTTCGTTTTGCATGGGTTCTACCATCAGACATGGATGATCTCTTTTCAAAAGCTCCGGGATACAAACTTATCTCTAAAAGACCTTTCAGAAATGGAGGCATTGCTGTGACCTATTGGATCTGGGAAAAAAAATCTCAAGAGCGAATCATTCATTAGGGAAGCAAATCTAGGCGACATCTAACCTAACATAAGAAGATATATTATTTTTTAAATATCTCTGGCCGGTCTGCAACAATGTAGGCCATATCATTTGATGAAATAAGTGTCTCTATCTCTAGACTAATACATTCAAGAATTTTTAAATTCCTTTTAGTATCACTAAATTTCTTATCACCATCTCTTTCAGGGATGTCCGTTTGCCAAAACCTAGTATTCAGAATTTATCTGAAGTCCAATCCTAAAAATATCAAACTTGTTATTCTGAAGAACGATTAAACGTCTTTTAGTCCTTGAGAGGCTGTTTCTAAAAGATGATTTGTTAATTTCCAAAGAGCTATCATGAGACCAATTGCTAAATGTACTCCTAAGAAAGTTTTTTCTCTTTTCTAAAAGCATCATTATAGGGATCGAGTGCATCAAGAATCTCATGTCTCTTACTCATTTTTATAAAATCTAAAAACATTCCATCCCAATCAATCTGACCTGTTTTCATAGCGACCTTATTTAAATAAATGTTTTTTCTAATAATTTAACGACCGTTTCTACTGGAATTTTCTGATCACAAGTTCCATGAATAATTTCGGGAGTCACCTCAGTTTTAAATTGCTTTATAAACTCCAAAAAATGTTCCCTTACCTTCCCCGTGAGCTTCTCTTCGCTTTCATCCGTGAGAAAGGCAACCGTCAAATTAATGATGTCACCTCGGTGTTTTTTCCATTCTCTGGAATCACCGCTTCTTTCTTTGATTTCTAAATAGGCCTTCGCCTTAAATGGAATGAGGGCCATTTCATGTCCTTTGTGGGCCTTACTCTCGGCGCCCCAGCTTCATCAAGGAGCAAATAAGTAGCAACTCCCCCAACGAGAATAAAGTTCTCTGAGTGATCCCTGAAATATTCTTTAAAGTGTTCTAAACCTTTTACCATATTCAAATTTCCAATTTTTTCTTTTTAAGTAGATTGCTTAATTCTATTTGCACCCTCTCATCCTGGATGTTTTTGAGTACCAGGTAGGTATCAATTACATTGATGCACTCATTTTCTTGCAAGGTCGTGGGCCTATCCCACAATTCAATACAGGCCTTTGCAAATTCCTCAAGGACTGGTTCTGTGTTCGTAATTTTTTTCTTAAAAGCTTTCTTATCAGAAGCAAAAGTAAAGATTTCATCGTCCGCCAGCATCGAATGCTTTGATAATGCTGAGACACCTGATAGTGGCATTGCCTTAGGAACTTTATCTATAAAAATAATTTCTTTTACTGGTGTATTAATATTCTTTTTAAGGTAGTTCCAAAGCTCAGAACGATCCTTAAACTGAATTTTCTTTACGACGCCAACTTTAATCTCAGAGCATAGTTCATTTTCTAGAAGTGGCTCAATGGCCCTTCCTGATGACATTTTGGTCGTTTTAAAGATCGTGGCAATCTCGACCTTACTTTTACCAGTTAAGTCGCCCAAGAGAATTTCTCTGATAAGCATATTTACTGACATCCCAGAAAGTTGAGTTATAGGACTTACCTTTACGACCTCTGGTCTTATTGAAATGTTTAAAGAAGGTAAATGAACCTGCTTATCCTCAATAACAAAGTTCAGCTCGTTCTCAATCATTCGCTGAACCTTATTAAAGTGAAGCTCCTTCAGAAACCAGATTTGAGGGTAATCAAGACTGGCCTTCAGTATTTTACTGTGCTTCTTAAAGTCTTTTGGCCCTAGCCCTTTATCGTTAACTTTGATTACCAAAAATGGCTGTTCAAATATATCCAGCTCTTCGAAATCATAAAATCCCTGGTAAAGGGCAGGAAGTCGTTTGAGCCTTATAGTCTTTCCCTCAACCCTAAGACTTGGTAAATATTTCTTAATTGTCTTTTCAGCTATGCTTCTCATATCCCAATTGTATCATAAAAATCGTGTTCGTAACATAATTTTGTTACAATCACGATTTTTATGTTACGAACAAGCAAAATCCGTGCTTTTGCCATCGGAAGAAAGAATTGGACATTCAGCGACAGTGTTGAGGGTGCCCATGCGAGTGCGATGCTTTACGGTTTGATTGAAACGGCAAAGGCGAATAACATGGGCCCTTTAAAATTAGTCACATATGAGGTCATATTTTGAGGACATTCGCCCGTTATCATTACGACTCTCATCCTCGATAATTTCCAGCCGGGCCAATGACAACGCAGGATCATATATTAGTTTCGCATACAAAACATCATTGTCTTGAATTTTGAGAATATAACTATCAACTGAAAGATATTGATAATGTGATTTTGTTTTGATCAGTCTACCTTGCAGTTCAAAGTCTCCAAACCAGCATCCAACATCCCCATTGTAAATGGAAAATTTATTTTGTTTTGAATCAAATGTAATCTCAACTTTTCCTGATCCACATAATGTAGGAACAAGTTGTGCTTTGCATGTTGTGGCACTTGCAGTGGATAGGATTGTCAGAAATATTAGTCCGGCTAAAAATGAGTTAAGTTGTGTCACACGAGCTCCTTTATTAATATGTGTTTTTCTCTACGCAGTTTTTATAACTTGTTCTATGGTTGAATATAATCGAATAATAGTGCATAATTGGTTCTATATGGAAACCAATCGACTAAGGCAATTCATCGCTGTCTCCCAAACACTTAATCTAAGAAAGTCAGCAGAGTTTTTGAATATGTCCCACAGTGCTTTGTCAAAGTCGCTTAAAGTACTACAGGAGCAACTGCAGATTAAGCTTTTGATTCAAGAGGGCCGAAATATTCAACTCACTGAAGAAGGTCAAAATTTTATTTCTAAAGCTGTGGCAATGATTAGAATGGAAGACAATCTGATGGTTAGCTCCACAACGACAAGCAACATCATCAGGATTGGTACTTTTGAAGTATTCAGCACACATTTATTGGGTAAGACGTGGAGTGAATATTTTCCAGATTATCAGCTCGAACTAAGAGAGCTCGTCCCAGGACCTCTAGAGAATGCCGTACTTGAGCGTCATGTCGATATTGGCATAAGTTATGAGCCGATTCCAACATCAGGCCTTGAATTTATCTTAATAGGTCAAATAAAAATGGGAATATTCGGAGTGGAGTCATTACTAAGGGAACCTACTTTTAAAGATCTTCCTTTTGTTGTTCCGGCCACACCCCTCGTTGGATCTCCAACTGGTGTTAAAGGTCTTGATGGATGGCCGAACTTGGATTTTCCAAGATTCGTTAAATTTAAAGTCGACATGATGGAGTCAGGATTGGCACTAGCAAGAGCAGGAAAGGCCGCAATCTATTTACCAGAGTTCGTTGCCCGTCATCACAATGAGGTCGTGGCAAAACGATTTTCCTTAATACCAATATCTGGGCCAGTAAAAATGAAATTAGTAAAAAGGAAAATTTATCTAATTACTAAAAAAGGAGTCGTAGAGAATAAAACCCTAAGACTTTTGGCAACACTGATAAGGAATGAATGCATATCAAATTAATGATTTCAAGAAACGTCGTGGTAGGATTTCTTTGACCTAAATACAAAAAATGGCCAAGATAAATCTCGGCCCTTACAAATTCTTTTTCTTAATATTCAGGCACTGAATCGGAGGTCAAAGATTAATGGACAATGTTCCCATCTGCGAAATTTTTCGGTGCTACCTTACAGAATAGGAATCGTATTTACTGCCGCAACAGATTTCACCAGTTGAACTGATGGCGCATGAATCATATTCACCGCCACAAGCAATTTTGCCTGTTCTTGAAATTGCATATGAGTTGTATTTTCCGCCAGCACATATTTCACCAGTTGAGCTAATGGCATATGAATCATACCCACCACCACAAGCAATTTTACCAGTACTTGAAAATGCATATGAGCTGTATTTTCCGCCAGCACATATTTCACCAGTTGAGCTAATGGCATATGAATCATACCCACCACCACAAGCAATTTTACCAGTACTTGAAAATGCATATGAGCTGTA
>CAMCZE010000018.1 GCA_945885655.1 Bacteriovorax stolpii
CTGGTGTGGAATTGGGTTTAAGGGTAATGCCCACAGATTTACAAGGAACCATTTTCATACTTACTCCGTCATTAGGCGCATGGCCTGCTCAAGATCATCAAAGGGCTTATTAATCAGTAGACATTTATAAGAATTTGCCCGGGAAAGAACCTGGGGAGAGTTATAGGCCGTCATGATGATAAATTTTTTACTGAGCTGGTTTGCATTATACTTCTTTTTCGATTCTTCAATGACATCAAAACCAGAGATATCTTGAAGCATCAGATCACATACAATTCGGTCATAATCTTTGGAGAGTATCATCTCAATAGCAGTCTTTCCACTTGATGATACTTCAACGAAAAAACCCCTTCTCTCAAGAAGTTTTTTGAGTGATTGCTGAATGAGAATTTCGTCTTCGACGATTAAAATATTTTTCATTTTTTAGGTAGTGTGAGGCGAAAATATCCGCCAGTGGTTTTATTATTATCTAAATATTCTAAATTTCCACCCATTTTTAGTGCAAGATTCCTAGAAAGTACTAAGCCAAGTCCAGTTCCTTGCGATTTTGTAGTGAAAAAAGGTTGAAATAGCTTGGGCAGGTGGGCTGTTGGAATTCCTGGCCCGTTATCAATAATATCAATATAAATGAGTTTATCATCATAAGAAATATTAATATCAAGTTTGCCAGGAGTAGAACCTAGTCTCATCGCTTGTATAGCATTAACGATAAGGTTAAAAAGTATTTGTACGACAAAAATAAGAGGAACATTGAGAATAATGTTTTCGGATCCAGGTTGATAATTAATGCACTTTTTAACTTCTCTTGTCTCACTTTTTGATAGCACTAAAGATTCATCAATGATTCGTTTAAGTTCGATGGGTTTGGTTTCTGATTGAACTTGATACAAGTTTGAGAAATTTTCAATAATAACCTGGCATCTATTAACATTGATTTCAATTTCTTTCATTAAAGTTTTGCTATCTTGTGAAACATCTAAAGTTAGGAAGATTTGAGATCCTAGTTTTAAACCAAACAATGGGTTACTTAGCTCGTGCCTGAGCGTATTCAAGAGTTCCCCTAAGAGGGAAATTCGTTGAAAATGAAAAAGATCAAAGGCATAGTGTCTTAAATCATCACTATCATAAATATCCAAATTAAAGGGACCCTGTATCTTTTTGTTAAAAAAGATGTCCTTATCCTCTAGCTCTGTTTTGAAAAGATCATTTGTAAATGAGGCATCAGTTAAAATGTTTTTTATTCTGAGAGGTAATGGAAATTCTTTCAAACAAACACGCAATTCGGCGATTCGTTTATCTGAGAATTCTTGATCAATCAATCTTTCGAAATGTGGCTGTAGAAGATCGATGCAAGTTTCAAAAAGTTCAACTTCTTCTTGATAACTTAAAAAATCATGGCGAGAAGCTATCGCCACCAAACTGTATTTTTTGGAGATGACTTCTTTGGCGAGGAAGCTTCCGTTAAATGGTAAATTAATTTTCTTAAAACTGTCAGATGAAAAAGATTTTATTTTAGATTTTTTTACGGAATTAAAAAATTGATTAAAGTCTTTAACCTCAATAAGACCTTTTACTCGCTCGCTTCGCCACATCGTTCCTAGTATTTCTGCTTTTGTTTGACCCTTAAGGTGCAGAATAATGAGGGAGGTCTGAAAGTTCTGTAAAAATGGAACATGCAATAATTTTTCAACAAGTTCATTTAGACTATGAGACTCGGCAGAAATAAGATTGATTTTCTTAATGACTTGATCCCAAAGATCCTTAAGATTTTCTCCTGGTTGGGTGAGATTAGAAAAAATTTTTTTCTCTAAAGCTTGTCCCGTTTTTAAAAGAGACTCAAATGCATCAGTTGAGGTAATAAGTTTTTCTTCGAAGGATTTTTTTTGAGCATTAATAAGTGAAAATAGATTTCTTTTATAGTAGGGAAAATCACAGAAAGACTGGTCAGGAAATGTAATTTTAAGTTTTTGATCGACTTTGGAAATAATGAGATCTGCATTGTTCGGAGTCGTGAATTTTATATCGGTAAGTAAAAGTTCTGGAAAATCATCGAAGATAATACTGTCGATTGAAACAGTTAAGTGCTCAGCAGCCGTTTTGTTTGTGAGATCAGATCTATTTTCCACACCGTTAAGTTATCTTTTAATTCGTATTTAATCAATTCTTCCAGGGCCACAAGATCAGATTTGGCCCGGGCCTGATTTATGGCCTTGACGATGAAAAGCAGATGAATATGTGATTCTTTAATTTGAGGCAGGGTTTGATTTTTTTGCTTCATGATGACTTTAGAAATAAGAGTCGTAAGTTCCACAAATTGATCAAGATCGCTAGTTACTTTTGAGAGATGATAATTCCATATATATTCGTTATTATGAGTAAGAGTTGGAAGTGAATTGATAGCAAAAAGGATGTCAGCGAGTAGATCTTGTGACAAAGATATAGATTCATTCAGAAACTGATTCTTTGTCACGTTTAAGGAAAATGTCATCCCTGACATGAAGTCCTTCCTTGATAGGTTTTATCAAATGTTAACTTCGTTTCTCTTCAAAGTCACAGAAAATAACTCGTCCAGTGCCGTTAAAGATTGATGCTCTTCAGAGTAAGCAATAAAAGTTGATTGTGCCTGCTCTAAGAGTGTTTTACCTTCATTTTGGCCTTTACGGATCTTATAAAAATCTAAAAATGGGCGCAACATAGAATGAGAGGCTGCGATATGTTCAAAAACAGAATCAATTTCTGTAAGAGTTTTGACATGGGCCTCAATATTTGTGGCACTTGTTGATTGATTTTTTGCTTCACGATGAATTTTCTCAACGGCACTCATGGCGTAATCATGTATACGTAAAAGTTTTTTTAATACAACCTGATTGGCCTTAATCAAATTTGTTTGAGAAGTTGAACAGTGCGTAATGTCGAGGTTAGATTCAAAGAGGTTTAATAAAAAGTTCCAAAGAACAACGTGTGACTGATAGATTGGGTAATGATCATCGCTGGCATTAAGGCTTTGCACGTAAGCACCATAAAGATTTTCATGATCAATGCCATAAATAGATACGGCAGGATTATCATAAAGTGGTTGATGATTCAGTTTTCTTTCAATCATGGCAAACACGTCTTGAGTTTTATACGCTTTGCCCCTTGAGCTGGTATAGGTATGCCCAGGTCCATAAGGAAGAAGATTAAGTCCCTGGAAATGACTTGTAAGGTAAAGGCCAGTGGCACCACCTTCACAAATACGCAGAGAATTTAAACAAGTTGGGCCCACATAAAGAACTCTGGACAGATCTGAAACAAGATCAATTTCTGATAAATCTCGAATTTGTAAGGAAGGATAATGTTTATGAACTTTATCAATTAAAACTTCGAGATCATCACCCGTCATCAGGTGGGATTTAAAATGGCCAAATGCAATGATCTTAAAATTTTCAGGTTTTTTTTCTTCAAAAGCTTTACGTTTGACACCTAGGATATTTCTAAAAATATCCTGAAGGTGGAAGGTAAGAAAAGGTGCGCCACCCTTTAATGTTAGATAATAAGTGGACCATAGGTCGGGTACAATTAATCGATTTTCTTCAAAATACGGACCAACTTTATTTTTTGCTTTCACCTGAGTGTGGCACGACAAGGACTTGGTGTTATGCGAGAGATTAAAACTGATATCAAATTCTGTATTCAGGATTTTTTCAGAATCAGTTGTGATGCCTGAAATAATGGGGTCGATTGTTTCTTGGAGGGTTGATAGAGCTTTTTCATCTACCAAAATATGAATCTCAAATTCTTTAAGAATGGCGATGTTCTTTTCTATGACCTGTAAGGTTTCAAACAAAAAGTAGGCATCATCTTCTTGGATAATGAGTAGTTTTTTCAATTTATTTAACATCATTCAGGTTATAACCCTTGATGCTCTCTTTTTGACGAAATGTTTTTTCGATGTCTTTTTTTACTTCGTCTTGATAGTGATGGAGTTTAACTAAAAGCTCATCATCAAGCTTTTTAATGAATTCAAACTGTCTATTAAACTCAGTTTTCTTTTCTGGTAAAACTGTCTCCCAGTCAATCTTTTGAGAGATTTGATCCATGATTGTGAACAGCTTTTCTCTGACTTCTGTGAACTCGGCGAGATTTTCATTCCTGAGGTCTGCAGCAAGAATCTTTTCAGTTCTTACTATCGCCTTCATTATGAACTCTTCGAGAAGAGCAGTAAGATTATTCATTATGCACTCTTTGAGTTATTAGGATTGTTAGAAGACTTAAGGTTTTTAATTGCTTCGGCCCAACCGTCATAGAGGGTATTCAGAACTTTTAAGCATCCTTCAAGATGAGTTTTATCAATCTTAATGTTTGCCTGCGTGCTTGAATAAAGGATGTAGTCATAAAGGGATGCGAGTTCTTTGGCCACTTCACCGCCTACTTCAAAGTCTAAGCTGTTAGATAGCTCAACGATGATATCTTGCATCTTCCCGATATACTCACCTTTTTTAGCTACGTTTTTCTGCTCGATTGATTCAATCGCTTTTTTGCAGTTTTTAATAGCAGCTTGATAAAGCATCAAAAGGATCTGCTCTTTACTGGCAGTCTCAACTGAAGTTTTTTTATAGGCACCTAAACCATAACTCATTTGAACCTCCTCCTAAGGATAGTTTACCCTAATTGTTGTACCGGATTACCACCACCAGTCAAACCGGCAAGACCTGCTCCTTGCCCTTTAATCTTTGATATCGTTTCTTCAAGTCTTGCGAATTTAGCCTTAAGTACTTCTTCTTTTTGAGCGATCACTCGTTGTCTGGTTGCAATCTGACGATCGATTTGACTAATTTGATTTTGTAATCCGCTTTTTCTTGTCGTTAAAATACCATTTGGGGTGGCCAATAAAAGTTTAGCGGCATCTTCAAGATTATCAATAAAGCCATTCGTTTTACCTTTTTCAAGTGAGTAGATCCCAGTCAATGCTTCGGTTACAGCTTTGAAATCTTTTGCTATCATGCCTTCAAACTTTGCCTGATCAAGTTTTAAAAAACCATCTCGTTGGAAAGTTACGCCAAGATCACCAATTCTTACTGGGCCTGTAGATGTCATGATGGGAGTGAAGACTGTTGAGCGCATCCTGCTCTCAATAGTTGTTAGTGTAAGATCACCACCTAAAGTACGGGAGGTATCACTTTTTTCATCAAGCGAGTTTTGTTCTTTAATAAATTTCAATACAGCATTCATGGAATCAACGAGTGAAGTAATTTTTCCACCGATTTTTTGAACATCTTCAGTGATCTGTAGAGTTATCTCTTCGCCAGGTTTGGCCTTTTTTAGATCTACCGTGACCCCTGGAATTAGATCAGTGATTTTATTTGAAGGTTTTTCAATCTCAAATCCATTGATTTTAATTTTTGCGTCTTGAGAGGCGCGCTCTTGCTCAAAAACAAGATCTACTTCGCCATCGACAAGATAGAGATAAGGAAATTCAGCTTGTTGAGTCTCCCCACCCTCGTTAAGTGAGATGATAAGTCGCCAAGGCTCATCCTCGTCCTTGCCATCATTAACGACGTTTGCCTTCATTCCAATATCAGGAGCATTATTTATAAGTTTTGCTATACCTGTTAAGTTGGCATGCTCCTCATCAACATAAATTTCTTTTTCATCGCCATTGGAAAGGACTGCGCGGATATAACCTACTCCGAGATAAGTTTTGTCCTTGTCCTCAACCCCATTCGTCATCGCCGAAGATTTTTGAGCTAGTTGAACAACCTCGAGTTGATGTTCTCCGGTTTCAGCGACATTCTTATCAGCAGTAACAGCAATATTTTTGCTGCCACCTGTATCAACTGCAAGTTCTCTAAGACTTCGAGCATTTTTATTTTTTAGAATTTCGCCTCGCATGCCCTCAATGAGTTTAGTGAGTTCGCTGACGAGTGCTTTTTTATCTTCGACTTTACCTTTACGTGCTTCCATTTGTTTTACGGGAATTTTTTCCGCTTCGACAATCTGTTGAACGATATCCTTAGGGAGTCCTGAATTGATGGAACCAAAAGCAATTCCCAAATCTTTCCTCCTGAAAGGTCGGACATTTGAGTGGGCGAAATCCGTCCTGGATACCCAAGTAAAGATTAGCATGGGACATAGTTGATGCAAGTGGGAAGAAAGTGAGCTACGATCATGAAAAGAGAGAAGAGAGATAGTGAACAGTTACCCCTCTTCTCAGGTATAGTTTAAAAGGTTAGGTGACTGTTTTAGTCCCCCATTATCTTCTCGGAGTTTATGGATAGAACTTTAGTAAAAAGCTCAAATATTGTTTGGGAAAAATCCAAATTCTTCATAAATCGAGTGGTTATCTACTTCTCTTTTTTATTACTTCCAGTATGGATTCAAAAAACACTAGAACTTAGCATTTTCATCCAGTCTATGATGATGATTTTTTATTTAATTTTCATGGCCAGTCAGTGGTATTTGTTAGGAAAAGAGATAGACCATCGTCTAAAAATCTATTTTCGTGCTAACTCCAGCATTGATCGGGTTCTTTATCGAGTCATCATCGGAAGTGCCACCATGATGGTAATTTTTAATCTCATGTCTTTTATACCTGAAGAGATTGTGAAACATTTTTTTTGGGGATTTTTCATACTAATTGGAGTCTTTTACTCATGGCCGACCCGGGGAAAGATTATTGAAGAATCAGTTTCTACGCAATTCACAGAATACAAATATCTAGACTCATTTGAAAAGACGGTGCTGTTTTTGACTATCGCTCTTTTTTTTATATCAATGCCGAGTTTTCCTTTTTTAAATAATCTTGAAACCTACAAACTCATTGTTGATCCAGATGAAAAGATGAATGGGCAGATGTGGAGCTACATGCAGCTGAATTTTTTCCCATTTAGGAGATTTCCACATCTCATTAATTTGGGCTGGAGTATGCATTTCTTTTTTGTGAGTTTTAGTCTCTATCTGTTAGCCTTTTATGGAATCATGAGATTTTTTATTGCTCGTCGTTTATCAATGTTGGGTCTTTTTGCTCTGATATCCACTTGGTCTTTTTCACTCTTTCTCAAAAAAGATGTTTATACATGTGCCACAACTACTTTTTCTGTTTTGTGGATTTGGTCAATTCTTTGGTGCGTGAAAAGCTCAACCTACCGTTCAGGCCTTATGTATGGTCTTTTGTGTTATATGGGTGTAGTGCTTAACTATAATCATATTTTTCTTTTCCCCATTGGCCTAGCTCTTCTCTATTTCTATTTTTTAAAAGAGAGCACGGATTGGTATCGTATTCAGTTCGTAAAATATACTTCGCTTGGGTTGTTTCTTATTATCATCACGTTGATCACGCATATTGATCTGCGGTTTTTTGAAAGTGGACTTACGATTCAACAATTAAGGAGTTACATCCTAACTCTTCTTGATCGGAAGGCCTTCTTTTCATTATCAATCATTGGTCTTATTTCATTACTCATTATGATACTAAAACCTCATCGTAGACTGCTTACAGCTCTGACAATTGATCACAAATGGCTACAACAGCTTTCCATTCTTGTTATTTGTGTTTTCCTTGTTGCCTTTGTCACTGAGCGAAATCTGGTCACTGATTTTGGAATGTTGTGGTTTATCGTTTTCTTGTGCGTGTTGCCGTTGGAGTGGATTTTTCAATCCATCAGTCGTTTAAGAAGCCGAAGAAACTTCATTTATATGATCTATGTTATGCTTTGCATGCTAGATTCTCATCTTGAGGGTCGCTTTAGAATTCTTTACAGTTTTTATCAAACGCCTCAGGATATAGTTGAGCTTCTTAATCGTGAGCAATAGGTTAAGAACTTAATTTTGCTTACTTTTTTAACTATTATTTTGCACCACACCCTAAACACCGATACAATCATAAAGCAGGAGAGAATGGATCTCTCTTTGGCAATCAAGGAGGACTTTTGTACAAGGCACCCTTAACCGCCACTGTTTTTAAAGATTTCTCGGCCAGGTATCAACACTTCACTTCTCAATCTTCACAATCTGATGAGCCTTTCGTTTATGTCGATTCAGATGGGATTAAGTTAGTGACCAATGTGGTGGAGGAAAATGGAGCTGCACCCGATGGTGTTTTTGCCCTTTCTGTCGCTCAGGATGGCTGGGTAGAAATGCTTGCATTCTACGAGGCAAGTTAATGAATTTTGGGGAAAACTTTTAATGTCAGGAACTTTAAGTTGAAAATCTGAGAGGGGGAACCACAGGTTCCCCTTTTTTATCTCTCTGAATTTATTGACATATGTAGCGTTGGTATTTTGACAGTGTCAGAAAAACAATTTTAAAATCATTGTGGACAACTAGGTAAAATTTGTGGACAAAAACAAAACTCATTTAAAAAAACTTATCCCTAAGTTCATTTTAGTCATAAAAGAGTTTGTAAAAAATAATCAATTTCCAAAGATACGAATAAAAGAAGATGGTACTCCAGTTACTACCTTAGACTTAATTCTGTCGCAATATTTTGAATCACAGGCCGGAGAGTTTCCGAACTCCGTTTTTTATTCAGAAGAAAACTTTTCAGAATGGGGCTTTCCTTTAATTGCCTTAGATCCACTCGATGGCACACAAGAATATATTAATGAAAATCCAGAATGGGCCGTTTCTTTGGCCGTTCTTGAGAATGATCATTTTCATGGATGCGGTTGGGTGTTTAATCCGATGACGGAGGAAAGTTATTTTTCTCCAATCAAACGTCACTATCAAAAAAAGTCCTCATATCGTGGGGAAGTTTCAAAGTCTGAGTGGAAAAAGGGACTTTTTAAAAATAAGAGTAGTGATGAATTTCAGCTCAAGGCAGTGGGCAGCATAGCTTATAAACTTGCACGGCTTTCAAATGGCCAATGCGATTTTGTTGTAAGTCTCCAACCCAAAAATATTTGGGATATCGCAGCTGGAACAGTTTTATGTCATGAAGCAGGAATGAAATTTTATTCCCAAGGTAAAGAAGTCACAAAGGTTGAGAAAAGATATGAGATACCACTCATTTGGTGCCACGAAGAACTTTGGCCTTCTCTTCAAAAACTTTTCCCTTAGCTGGACAAATGTCTTTCAGGGAACATAGATCACACTGAGGACGTCTTGCGATACAAGTTCTTCTTCCTAAAAATATTAATAAGTGAGAAAGATCGGTCCAAGTCTCTTTAGGAAAAATTTTCATCAAATCGATTTCAATTTTGGCCGGATCAGTTGCTTTAGTAAGACCTAAAAGATAAGAAGTTCTCTTTACGTGAGTATCAACCACGATGCCAGTATTAATTTGAAAAGCATTTCCTAGTACAACGTTAGCAGTTTTTCTTCCCACTCCAGGTAACTCACTTAATTCTTCAACGGTTCTTGGAACTTCGCCTTGATGATTCTTAATCAAATCTTGAGCACAGGCGATGATATTTTTACTTTTGTTTTTATAGAAGTTAACGGACTTTATTAAATCTTCAATTATTGCAAGATCGGCTTTGGCCAATTTTTGTGGTGTGGGAAATCTTTTAAAAAGAGGAGGTGTTACAATATTGACTCTTACATCTGTACATTGAGCCGAAAGGATAGTGGCGACAAGAAGTTCAAAAGAATTATGATGAATAAGTTCACAATGAGCATCTGGGTAGACGGTTTTGAGGCGTTTAAATACCTCGAGAGCATTATCCATTTTTTTCATGCTTGATTTTAGCAGGATTGGCCTAATTCGACAAAGCTTGCTAGAAAGCTCCATGGGTAATTTTAAAGTCAAAGACCATTATTTTAATAAGGCTAAACAAGAGAATTTTCTTGCTCGCAGTATCTATAAACTAGAAGAAATTGATGAGAGATATAAGGTTTTAAGGCCAGGTATAAGTGTTGTAGATCTTGGTTATTATCCAGGTTCTTGGATTCAGTATACGAGCCGCGTTATTGGCGACAATGGCCAGGTTGTTGGAATCGACATTCAAGAAGTTAATAAAAAACTAAGTGGCGTTAAAAACGTTCGAGTTTATCAAAAAGATATTTTTGATATCCACGATCTTTCTCAATTGGATGTCCCGGATGCTTTTGATGTTGTTTTATCTGATATGGCACCAAGCACGACTGGAATTCGTTCATTAGACCAGGATCGCAGTTTAAATCTAGTGGAATCTGTCTTTGGATTATTGCCTCGTTTTCTCAAACCAGGCGGTAATTTTGTCATTAAAGTCTTTGATTCTCAAAATGCACAAAATTATCTCAAAGAACAAAAAAATCTTTTTAAAGAATTCAGCTATTTGAAACCGAAATCAACGAGAAGTGTCAGTAAAGAATTTTTTGTCATTGGAAAGCACTTTAAGGCATAATAGTTGAATGGTTTTCAAGGATTTAAACCGCTTTATTAGTCTATCACTTGGCCTTCTGGTCCTGCATTCACCCAATTCATGGGCGAATCTTAATTTTATTAAAGATAATACGCTATTTCAGACACCTTTTTCCCCCTCAATGATTGTTCCCCCCACTAAACCGACTGAGACGTCTCAAGAATGGAGTTCAATTCTTGCAAAGCGGCACAGTTGGGTAAGTCAAATTGAATATGATAGTTCTCAATATACGGTGAATTATACCTTTAACGATGAGCTTGAGGACTTTGTAAAAAAACAACTTGCCTTATATCGCCCCGATTATACATCGGTAGTTGTGATTGATAATGAGAGCGGAAATATTATGGCGGCTGTTGATTACGGAAGGGCCAAAAATGTTTTTGGAAGGGATCTGGCCTTCAGCACCACTCATCCTGCTGCCAGTATTTTTAAAATCATCACAGCAGCTGATCTTTTGGAAAATACTCATATTAAAACGGATACGGAATTTCATTTTAGTGGACGCTCCACCACACTCTATAGACATCAACTAAAAGAGCCCGCGAATCGCCGTTGGGTGAGACGTTTAGACCTTGAGAGAGCATTTGCCACTTCAAACAATGTGATCTTTGGAAGAACTGCGATCGAAAATCTAACACCTGCTGGTCTTAAGAAGATGGCAGAAAAATTTGGATTCAACAAAAGACTACTTGAAGGAATTAATCTGGCTCCTTCAAATTTTTCCATGGCCCAGGATCAATATAATTTAGCCGAATTTTCATCCGGACTAAATACATCTACCGTGATGAGTCCAGTTCACGGTGCAGTCATTGCTTCAGTCATTGCAAATGGTGGAGTAATCCGTTATCCAATAGCCATCAAATCTCTTGAAGGTATTAAAGATAAAAAGATTATTTTCCCCCCTCTAAGAAAAGATGAACAAATTCTCACCCCACAATCAGCTGAGGATTTAAGAACTTTATTTATGGCCACGGTGACAGAGGGTACAGCGAGATCTTCTTTTAGAAGAAGTAAGTACCTTCTTAATAAGTTAGAAATTGGTGGTAAGACAGGTAGTATTACAGGGGGGGAGCCTCGTGGTAAAAGAGATTGGTTTGTAAGTTATGCAAAATCTCTTGAAGATAAAAATGATAAAGGGATTTCTATTTGTGTAATGATAGTAAATCAGAAGAAGTGGTACATTAAATCACCACTTCTAGCTAAAAATATTATGGAATTTTATTATTCTAACCTCTATCCGCAGAAAAAATAAAAGGCGACTTCATGCAAGAAAACTCAGTACCTGATCAAGCAGCGGAGGTTTCCCCTCCCGTTATTCAAGTTATAAGCAAAAAACAAAAATTTATTAAAGAAGTAAAGTCTTTTACTTTTATCATATTATCAGTTTTGATTTTTCGTTCGGTTCTTTTTGAACCATTCAAGATCCCTTCCGGTTCTATGATCCCAACTCTTCTTATTGGGGACTTTATCCTCGTTAATAAGTTTTCTTATGGTTTTAAAATTCCTTTCAGTGATTGGTTTACAGATCCAGTCTATATAACTGGTGAAAAATATCCTGAACGAGGTGATGTCATTGTTTTTAAATATCCTAAAGATACAAATCTTAACTACATCAAACGTGTCGTGGGTTTACCTGGGGACACGATCGAAGTGATTGATAAAGTTGTTTATGTAAACAACAAGCCCATCGTAACTAAAGATATTGATGGGAAAGAGATCCTTGAAGATATGGACGATCGTTACAAATCTTATCAGTTTAAATTTATGGAAACTAAAACCGGTAATGCTACCCATGTGACCCAGATTGATGTTGGTAATGATTATTTTGCGAACTATTACAAATTCACGGTTCCCAAAGAACACTTTTTTGTGATGGGCGATAATCGAGATTTCTCTGCTGATTCTAGAAGGTGGGGGACGGTTCCATTTGGCCACATCAAAGGTAAGGCCATTATGATTTGGTTCTCACTTTCAGTTCCATGGCCTTGGAGTGATGATGAACAGGAATCTTGGAAATTCAGACCTTGGAGAATTGGAACTATTATTAAATAGTTTTTCATGAAGGCCCAGGACAGGAATCTTTATTTATTTCTAATTTTTTTAGCAGGGATGTTGTCATTTTTAAATTTCAACATCCCTTTTTTGCAGGATGATATTTGGTAAATTTAAGCTACTTTAGCGTAGTGTAATCCTCGTTTCCCCATCATTGCCTGTTTCCTGTAAATCAATTTTAAAATCCTTAGATCGTTTCAAATAATCTCGAAGCCAGTTTTTAAGCACACCATCTCCATGTCCATGAATTATATTTAAGAATGGAACATCTCCTGAGAGTAAGTCGCCCAAAGCATTCTCTACCATGTTTTGGAACTCTGAAAGTCGCACACCCCTAGCATCGTACTCATACTGAGCGTTGGAGTTTTTATGATACGTCACACTTACACTTGGCGCCTTAAATGAGTTTTTAGTGAGGGATAAAGTCGTTGCAGGAACTGTAAGTTTAATGGCCCCTTTACTTATGGTAACTTCGTTTTTCCTACGATCAACGATTTGTACGGTAAAATCTTTTTTTAGAATTTCAGAATATACCACGTCACCCTTTTGCACTTTAGATAGGTCTAGATTTCCTTCTTTGAAATAATCTTCTTTTTCCTTTTTTGCATCACCACTCAAACGACTGATTTGGTTTTTAAGTTGATGAGATTTTTCGTCAATTCGGCGAATTTTAGTGATTTCACTTTTTCGAGCCTCCTCTACAAGTGCTCTAGCTTCATTAAGGATTCTATCAACTTCTGTACGTGCCTTGTTGAGTTCCTCATTCATCTTAAGATTAAGAATCCCTTCCATCGCTCCCTTTTGATTTTTAAGGTCTGCTTCTAATTTACGGTTGGAATTTAAGATTTGGTCCAGTTCAATTTGTTGCTGGGAAACTCTCTGAAGGAGTGTTTCGTAACTGACGTTTTTTTCACTTAAATGAGATATTGCCTTATCTGGCACGTCCTTCACTTGGTCGTGGCCTTGAGCGAGAATGCGAAAAATATCAATGGCCATTGAGCTACCTGGCGTGCCCCATTGAATTTTATAAGTGGGTTTCATGTTCTTAGTATCAAAACCAACATGGCATGAGAGATAGTTTTGATCTTGATGGATAAGAGTTTTAAACATCTGATGATGGGTTGAAACTACGATGTGGCAAACTCCCCTCTTGTGGAGCTCATCAAAATAAGCGAGAGATAAAGCAGAGGCTTCGTCAGATGATGTTGAATTAAAAATCTCATCAATTAAAATTAAATTAGAAGGATGCACGTTTTCGAGAAGTTCAATATAGTTTCTGACTTCACCAGAAAATGAACTTAAACCAATTTGCAGGTTTTGTAAGTCGTTACCGAAGTAGAAAAGTCCTTCATAGGGATACATTTCTGCTTCCGCTGCCGGGACAAAAAAACCGTGATTAAAAAGAAGATAGGATAATGCTAATGATTTTAAGAATACGGTTTTTCCACCAGTATTTGGGCCTGAGATAACAATGCCGCGATTGTCAGAATCGCAGTCAACATTGTTCTTAATTGCATTTTTTAAAAGAGGGTGAAAAATCTGATAAAATTTAAACCCGGGTGTTTCTCGTATTCGAGGGCATTCAAGTTTATAAGCATTAGCAAAAGCTGACTTTGCTAAATAGAAGTCTAGTCGTTCCACTTGTTCATAAACGATATGTAAAAGATCAGAAAAATCAAAGAGAGCAAAAGAAAATTTCATTGCCAGTTTGTTGATGATCTCATCAATTTTAGCGATGAGTTCCATTCTTTGATTACAATGGTCTCGAATTTCAAATGGTTCGACAAAAAGCGTTTGCCCCGATTCAGAGCGGGAAATAATAAGGCCAATTTCTGAACGATAAGAATCTGACCTCACTGGAACGACATAACGATCATAATGAACGTCGTAGCTGGTATATTGAAGGATCTTTTGATTTTGAGGTGAATTAATCCAATCCTGAATATTTTTACGAATTCTTTCCTCTAGTTCTCTTAGGCGGCGACTAAGCTCAGAGAGTTCAGGATGTTTATCAAAATGCACTTCCCCGGAACTGTCCACAAGGTGTCTGAACTCTTTAAGAAATTTTCGTTGAAAGTTTTGATAGTCAAGATTTTGCAGACTATGAAATTCAGTTAGTTTAATTCCCGGCAAGTCTTGTTTGATAAATTGTCCAGATTCAATCAAAAGTACAAGTTTATTAAGTTCAAAAAATGGCAATACTCCCTTTTTTGAAATATGACCTAAAAACTTTTTCAAGGAGTGATCTTGAGGAAGTTTGTTAAGAATCTGTTGGAGAACTTGACGGTATTCGTCTTTAATTTGAGTTAAATAACCATGCGTATGGTTAAGCTCATGGGTCAACTCGGTTAGGTTATTTAAGAATATCTTTGAAACTAGAAGTTGCTTATTGCTCTCAAAATAAGCAAATTGCGATATAATCCCTGAAAGGACATTCCATTCGACCTGGCCATGATGGACTGAATGCTCTGTGGTAATGAGATTTATAGTCATATGATTCAATATTATTTAGATTTAGAAAAACAAGTTAAAACTATCAAAGAAACGAGGCTCTCCCAAGGGCAAATTCAAAAAATTTATAGTACGGCCTTTTTTATATCTGTGGCCATTAGAACTCCAGGTAAAACATGGCACTTGTATTTGGGCCGAGGTTCAGGCCAAGAAGGTATTTGGCTCCATGATGCTGCTCCTCCGAGTGAACTGAGAAGAAAAGACACTTTTTTAGAATATTTACGCCGACATCTTAGTTCATGCAGTTTAATAGATGTGGATTTGGATAAGAATGATCGCATTCTGAGCCTTAAATATCAGAAGTTTGGTCAGATTCAGTCGTTCCTTTTATTTTGGAAGGCCCGTAAGCTGTACTTCCTTCATCATTACCAAGATGCCCCAGAGGCGCCATTTAAACTTTTACTTAGCTGGCGTGGCAAAACCTTCTCACCTGGGCCTGAGTTATTGGAGCTGTATGAATATTTTAAAGAAGTTGGCAGGGTAGATGATCTTAAACATGATCTTTATTCTCCTCAACATTCCACAATTGATCAGTTGTTGCAGGATGAATTAAAGATGTCGAATTTAAAAGGACTCGCAGTTAGTCCAGGATTTCTAGAGAGAAAAAAAACCAATATTGAAGAAGACCTAAGACGTACCAAGCAGTGGGAAAGGCTTCAGAGTCTCCTGGATAGAGGAGACTCGCTGGATCATCTTTATGAACTCAAGGTGGGGGACCAAAATATTAAATTTGAAGGACCACTTAATCCTTACGAAAGAAGGAATCTTGTATTTGAAAAAATAAAAAAACTCAAACGTGGGGAAGGTATTCTTTCAAAAAGATTAGCAACAGTTAACGAGCAGTTAGAAGGTTCAAAAAAATCTGCTGAGGTTAAATCCACTATTCCTATAGTAAAACCAATTTGGGGGAAAGAAGAGATACCCGAGCGAAAAATTCTGTCCCAGGAAATATCACAACAGTATAAAGTTTTTGAAAAAGACGGGTACCAAGTTGGTGTTGGAATGAATTCTCAAGGTAATGATCAACTGAGAAGTCGTTGGGGAAGCAAAGAAGATATATGGATGCATTTGGATGGTTTAAAAAGTGCTCATGTCATTATTAAAAGTCCCAATCAAGCTCCCCTTACTACGGAAATTTTGAATTTCGGGGCATCAATAGTTGCCCGTTTTTCTCATTTTGAAGCTGAGTGGATTGCTATTGTATATACCCAGGTGAAAAATTTGAAGGGGGTGACTGGAGCACCTGGTATGGTAATATATAAAAAAGAAAAACATCTTCGCTGTCCTAAAATTAATCTGGATCAGTGGTTTAAGGATTAATATGAGATATCTTTTAATTGGTTTATTATCACTTTCTACAACCCTGTGGGCCCAAGATTATAGTGGTTATCTGGCTCAGTTTGATAATAGAATATATTCTTTAAAATCAAAAAATGTTAAAGACTTCGTAGTAGATGTTGAAAGTTCAAGACTTACTAAAAAAGTAAATGATCAAACCATTTTTGGAAAAATTAGCAAACTCTCTTTTAGATTTTATTGGACGGCTTCTCCAGAGAGACTAGAGATTGAAGTACGTGGGCTTCCGGATGGTTTTAGAGAAATCAAAGAAGATCTTAAGGCCAACATCCTGGTAGTTATGGAAGATCTCATTCCCTTGGTTCTCTCACAAAAGTTCACTGGATATAAGATAAACTCAGGCTCAAGGCCTAAAGAGATTGTTATGCAAGACTCGTCAGGCGTGGCAGATATACCGATCTATATTCTAAAATTTGACTCTCAAGATAAGTTGCTTGAAGTTGAAGGTAAAAAACCTGTTGGGAGCTTGATCGTAAGTCCAATATATGAAAAAGAATCCTTTGCTGATGGTAAGTGGGTCCTTACTTCGATGACCATGGTTAATTCAGATGGTTTTCAAACCACAACCATTAAAAAAGAGCTGGAATACGGGAACGTACAAGGCATTGGCGTACTTGAAAAAATAGAAATCGACACGGTAATAAAAAGAGAAGGGTCGGACGCTAAGCCATTGATTTCAAGAGAAGAGATAGAACTCTCGAATTATAAGATTAATACTGGGGAAGGTCTTAATTATTTTCTAAGTGAAGGAAGTAAGCCGTCCGACACTGCTGTCCCCTAAAAAAGCTGTAATTTCTACATACTCCAGACGGTCTTACTAATCCTTAATGGGTTCGATGATAAAATTGTTCTTATATGAACATATATTTTCATGCTGTCCTTTTGGGGATGCTACTTCTAATTCACTCATGTACAGGTCAGAATCCGGCCGGAATAAAGAATTCCACGAGATCTAATGAGGCAGTTAAAGCAACATGTTCAAATATTACCGTAGACGGAAATTCTCTTACCCATAAAAACATTCTTAACGTTTTTGATTGTTCTGGTTGGTCAGAAAAGTACCCTAAACTTGAGAGTGCCCTTCGTGAAGTAAGTCCTCAAAGTTTAGATAATGTTTTGAATGTATTTAACGGTCCACTTCTTTCAAGTAAAACGAATCAGAAAAAGTTCTTTGATCGTATCTCTATCGCTGAAGATAGAGGGCAAATGAAGTCTCTGGCCACGATGATGGAAAAGTCTCTTGGTAAGTCGAATTTACTTTCTCAATTAAAGAAGTTTTTTTCGACTAAGAATCTAACCTCGACTGAAAAATCAGTTGTGATGAACATGATCTCATCTGATAATGATGTCAATCTTAGGAACCTAAAATCGATTCGTTCTATAACTCAAGCATTTGAAAACAATAAGTCGAAAATTAAAGAAGTTCTCAGTGAAGACAAAGATGAAGACTTTAATCGCAGAATAATCACACTCGTTGATGAGTTAACTTCAAAAATGGATAATAAAAACTGGAGTCAAATTTCAAGAGTGATGTTTGAAGAAAGTTTTTCACCTCTGCGTAAATGGACTTCGAATGGGCTTAATGGTGATTACAGTCTCTTGATGAGAGTTCTTGAGCGTAAAGAATTTCAAAAGGACATCAATTTTCTCACTGGTAGTTTAGCAGCACCAATTGTCTGTGAGAATTCTGCCTACAGAAAAGATTTTATAGTCGACATTAATAAAGACTTAACACTTAAGATTGAATCTCTAAAGTTTGACACGAAGGAGAAATTCGAAAAAAACCTTTTGCACGGGCTTTCGGCCTATCTCTCATTTCAGGAGTTTTGTGGAGAGGAGAAGAAAACGCAGGATTTAAAGTCATTTTTTAGAGTCATGGGTTACGTGTTTGAAATCCTTCCTTCTGATCATGACTATGAGTTCTTTAGTGATATTCATAAAATATTTGGTGAAGATCGTTTTGTTTTTCTTAAATTTTTAGGAAGTAAAACATTTGCCGAGCTTCGTGACATTTTGATTACACTTAATAAAAATGATCTGGATGGAGAGTTAATAAAGAATTCGTACATCTTCTTTTCAGATATTCCCGATGAAGAAATTAAAAATATTGCATCTTGGATTAAAGAAATTTCTACAGGTAAAGGTCAAACATATGAATGGTATAAGGCCTGGTCGAAACTTTGGCATTCGCTTAGTTATGAAGAGAAGGTAGAAGTTATTAATCTTTTAAGTGTTTTTTTTGATGATGAAATTGAAGCGTCTAAAGTCTTGGACCTGGCCATTGATATATTTGAAAATTTTCCAGAGATGACAAGTTCCCTATTTCGGGCCTTGCCAGAAAAATCGTATCAAGATGACCTAGCGGTCATTGCAAGCATAATTGAAAATAATGAAGTTAAAGAAGAGTTATCTCGGTTCTTTTCGACTCAGGGTGTATTTGAAATTATTAAATTAATTACTCAGGACAGAGGTTATGAAATAGTTGCGAGCTCGACACAAACAACTCTACATGAACGTGCGAATAGTTATGTTATGGCACCTTTGCATGAAGTTAAAAAAACTCTCGCTGGTCAATGTTATGAAAGTCTGTCGGATCAATACAAGTCAGCACCTTCATATTATGGACTTGTTAATAAGATGTCTGATGCCTGCCAAAGAGTTTTACCTGAAGTAGGATATGTTGGTCAGATTTATGTTTGGATGTTTAAGCTTCAGAAAACATTTGCTGAGAAATACGGTGCAAACGATTTTCACGGAGAGGCCGGACTTTGGGCCCCAGAAATGCTTCATTCCATTTTTGGCGCTGGCATTCGAGCGGAACTAGCTCTTTTATCTTCAGATGGCAAAAGAGGCATAAACGCGAATCTTGAAGATATCCATAAGACAGTAACAGCGCCATATCTTCTTGAGGGTTTGCATATAACCTCTCAAATCTATGTTAATGTGAGCAATTTAGTTCCATTTGAAAAACGATTTCAAAATTTTCTTGAGTCAAAATCAGATGAAGATATTTCAATTCTTGTAGGGAGTTTTTTTGATCTTTTGGAGAGTAAACCTAAACGTTTAAATTTTCCCGTAAAAAGAACTAAGTGTAATGAGATTACTTCTGACCACGGAGTAAATCCTTGTTTTGATGTAACCCATCTTAAGAAAAAAATTGCTGATATTGTCAGAATTTTGAAACGCAAAAATGTTAATGATCAAAGCTTAATTCAGGAACTTATTAAATGGATGCACCCCGAAGGTGGGATCGATCTACCATTAGGCAAGCCAACAAAAGTTTCCTATAAAACATCATTAGATGAAATCATTACTTTCCTCTACGATTTATCTGCTGAAAACACCTCGATTCCATTTAACTACATAGGTCTAAATGGTCAGAAATCTACGAATGGGACAATTATTGATAGACTGGAAGTTGTGATTAGAGAAATTGCTTTTCAGAATAATTTTTATGGATCATTTTTTAAAAATGAAGTTTCTAGAGCTGATAATTATCAGCAGCACGTACTCAATTCTCGTAAACTTCTTGATTTTGTGAGTTTTGCTACGAAAATTCCAGGTCTTCCTGGTGTTGTGGGCCTAGATCCTGATGCAAAATGGAAAATAAAAAGTATTCAGAATACTTATTCATCACTTGCTGAATTAGCAAATACATTTCCACAGAGAGATGGAAAACAACGTTCTTATGGTCTTTTTATTCAAAGTCTTCTCGCTTCTATTGTTATTTCTTCAGAACCCAGCACACAAACATTTAGTGCGTATCGTTTGCCCGATGAAAGGCTCGCTGAAGGCCATAACGGTTTGTTCTTGGCCAAGATCGTTGATCTTTCAGGGCTTCGCCACATGGCAGCTTTTGTGAGACAACGTTTGGGGAATCTCTCGGTACTAGATACTCCAGAGTTTAAAAATATAAACAGTAATCTCGTTGGCCGTTTAAAACTAAAGTTTTTACAAAAAAATGTTCAAAAAATGCTCGACTTATATTTTGATAACGACAGAAAGCAATTAAATCTAATGTTGGACGACCTGCTTCAATACATGTCGACTTTAAGTATTGAAGAACAAAAAGCATGGGAAGAAGTTGTCGTTAAAGGTTTATTACTTCTTTCTGATAAAAATATTTCTAACGAAAATATTGAAAGTTTGATCAATAACGCTGAAGTTGTAATTAAGATGTGGCCAGAAATAAGAGAAATCTTAAAGTCAGTAGATAATCCTATCAACCTTTTAAAGAACATTAATAATGGGTTAGACAGTATTCTAGCAAATCCAAAATCGTTAGATAAAATTCTTGGGACTATGATTTCTTCAAAGATAATGACAACTGTTGAAGTAGAAAAACTTTTAAAAAATGCAAGTATTCGTACCGAAATAATGAATCTAGTTGTGCATTTAACTACTCGTGAGATGGTTGAGACAAAAGTTAATTGGCTTCCAGCGCTTCGAACAATGTTTGCTGATCCAAATATCCGCTGGAGTCCTATTGTTAAATGGTTAAATGTAGCAATGGATCAAAAGCCCGAGAATAAACTGACGGTTTCACTTTTAATGGATTATTTGGGTGGTAAAGAAAATGGAGAGTACCGTTTTAAAATGGCTATGGATGAAGCCCTCATAAATCACCGCCAACAGTTTGAATATTTTATTGGAAATGTGTTTCCATTATTACAGTTTAAAAACTGACTTGATTGATTAGGTATCAATAAATTCCCCAATTCTTAGTTGAGACACCCTGTATAGAGGCTATAATATTCTAATAGCTTCAAAGGTGTTATTCGTGCGCTCACTAATTTTGAATAAAAATGGTTTAAATAAAATTCGTGCTCGTCACAAGGAGCTTAAGGCTTCTGATGTTGATGAGTCGATAAAATCAATTCCTCCTGGTGAGTGGTGCTATCTAAAACCTAAGGACTCAGAGGAAAAATGGTTGGCTTTTTTAAATCCACTAATTGATGAGAAGTTCTCATGCATACATATTTTGCAATCAATTGAGATCTTAAGTGTTGAAGACTACATATCTAGACAACTTAAAGCTGCTTTTGAGAAGAGGCTTCAATTTAATAATTATAAAGACGGATGTCGTTTGTTTTATGGGGCCTCTGATGGCCTGCCTGGCCTAATCGTAGATTTATTTTCTAACGCATTAATCACCCAGATCAACACGGCGGGTGTGGATAAGTTCAGAAATTACATCAAAATAGTTCTGGAAGAAATGACAGGAAAAAAAAATTATTTCTTAGATAATAAAAAATATCGCGAGAAAGAGTTTCTTCCAATCTTTGATTCTGAACTTTTGCCAGATATAGAAGTTCTTGAAAACACACTTCGTTATAAAATAAGAGCAGAGGTCATTCAGAAAGTTGGATTTTACTATGATCATAGAGAAAATCGTTTTCAATTGATGAGCATACTTAAACGTTTGAAAAAAATGCCTGAAATTGGTGTCGATCTTTTCTGTTACACAGGTGCTTGGGGTATCAACGCACTTTCCGCGGGAGTGTCTCATTGTGATTTTGTTGATCAAGGTGATTTTAAGCCAGAAGTTGAGCTCGCCTTAAAACTTAACTCATTCGCAGACAAAGGTGCATTCTTTCGCAGTGACGTGTTTAAATTTTTAGATGATTCTATTGCTCATCATAAAAAATACGATGTTATATTATGTGATCCTCCAGCATTTGCTAAAAGTCATTCACAGAAAGATCAGGCCCTTGAAGGTTATAGTAAGTTGCATAGAAAGGTTTTAAGAGTTGCATCTAGCGGTGCTCTAATTGCGTTTTCATCTTGTACACACTATGTGGATCATGTTGAATTTCAAAAAAATATTTTAGAAGCAAGTTATAAAGAAAATAAAAAAATTAATCTCGTTTACGTTGGAATACAAGGTTGGGACCATCCCATAACGACGTTGGGAGATAAGTCGAGTTACATAAAAAGTTATTTTTATATATTGGAGTAAAAAATGAGTTTGCAGGAAAAAGTTCACAATGTCATTAAACAAGCGAAAACGGTAGTCTTTGGCCAAGATGAATTACTTGAGTCGATTATGGCAGCACTTGTTTGTGAAGGGCATC
>CAMCZE010000019.1 GCA_945885655.1 Bacteriovorax stolpii
GTTATGAAGAGACCAAGTATGTGTGTCAGTCGAATCAATATCTGAAACAGTAGGAGCAGAACAGGCCAGCGCCGTATCTTCATTCACCGAAGGGTTACAAGCAGCTTCAGTCAGAACGGGAAGATCATTGACGGGAAAGACATCAAGAATTTCAGTCAACGCATTTGATACGACACCTGCGGTGATGGTAACTTCAAAACTAAATGAACTAACAAGACTATTAAGATCTGCTCCGGGAAAAACATCCACAGTACACACACCAAAGGCCGAACAAAGGCATGGGCCCAACGTAACATTGGATGCATTGGCCACTGAACAAGATGTTGCCAGATCAGCTTCTGAATCAAAATAACTGATCGTGTATGTGAACGGCACATCTTCACTTGTAAAAGGGAGCTGATTAAAAATAATCGGCGCATCGTTTACAGAAGAAACTGTGATAAAAACAGTAATATTCTGAGCTGAGTATTGATAACCATCATAAATTTTATAAGTAAAACTATCTGTTCCACTAAAATTTGCTGAAGGAGTGTAACGACAATTTCTATCTGTGGGCCCGATCGAACTGGATCGGTCCATGCAATGAGTGAGAGTTCCGTGAGAAGGTGTTGTGACGGTTTGATAACTGATCGTATCCCCATCAGGATCTGTTGCTAGATCAAGAGTGAAGTTACTGATCGTATCCTCAACGGTTGTGATATTTTGATCAATTCCCACAGGAGCTTTATTTCCTACAGGAATATTGACAACGGCTTCACATGTTCTTAACGATGTATTAAGTCTTTCACCTTCACCACAAGATGTTTTATTTTCTTCGGGCACGCAAGCACTCAAGAGCATCAGTGCTGCGAATGTCATCCAGATTGTTTTAAAACCATCCATGGTCTTTTCCTTATTTCACCTATGTTATATCGGGAAAAGATCGCATGGAATTAAAGTTCAAAATGGGGAAGGCAAAGTTTGCCTGTTTTAAGGAGGGAGGGCGATCATGCAGCGGAAGCCGGTATATACGTTGGGTTCTGAGGTCGCTGTGATATCGGCACCGCCTAAACATTGTCCTGAAATATCATCATCATGACAGGCACTTCTTAGTCGCATGGTGTATCTTCCAGCTCCTGTACTGTCTTCAAAGTTTCCACCAGATGTCACCCCTAAGAGTTCCTCGGCATCTACGGTATCATTAAGACCAATTAGGGTAGGTTGATAAAAATAATCATTGTTGAGCTTATTCCCAATGTTAAGTGTGCTAAATGGAATTGAGCTGTCTCTTGCACTCGTTGGAAGTCCTAGAGGATAGAAAAAATCTGTAAGATTGCCTGAACCCAATTCAAATTCAAAACTGACGTTAGCTCCAGTTCTGTCCATGTCTCCAATAGATTCTAAGTCCGCGGTAGGAACTGGGTTTGTTTTAAATGAATAGGGATTATAATCAAAGTCTAAGAAAAAAGAGCCAGATAATTTAAAAGAGTCTAATGAGTCATCTTGAGTCAGTCCCATATTTCTACCTATAGGACGTAGGTTAAGTGTTCCCGTATCATGAAAACGATCAAGATTCCATTCTTCAACGTTACCCACTAAATCTTGAATTCCGTAACGAGATGAACAGTTGTTTGTAACCGTTGATCCGGCCATAACAAATCGAGGAGTTGATGTAGTCGATAGACCAGTCCAAGTATCAATGAGAGGTGTACTAAGGCCATCATCAAAACTTAAGTTTCCACCCTCTGAAGAATTACAGGTAGAGGTACTTAAACTAAGGGCGGCCCCTTCTTCTAAATTATTTTGATCTGTTTTTGTTGACCAATCAGCAGCGGCCACGTGAACCAGACGAGAGGTAATGGTCTTCTTATCTACACTTCCAAGGGCCTCTACTGAAGAGTTGAGGCAATAGTTGTTGGCCTTAAATTGTTGAATGTGAACCAAAGGTGGTTTTTGAGGAAATGTTGATTTTTGAAGAATGGCACTGGCCGTTTGGTTTGTTACGGCAAAAGCGTCTACGGCTGCTGTGGTTATCATGGCGGAGACCGCGGTCCAGCCAGCTCCACTATTGGCAGTAAAATAACATTCACCATCTGTTCGGTTATAAAAAATGGCCGTTGCAGAAGTTGTGGTCACTACTCCTGCAGTAGGATCAGTAATTCCAATACAAGCACCGTTTGTCCCATTAGTACAACCCGTGTCAGTATAATTACAAGAGGCCTCATATCGATCAACCAGATAACTTCTTCCAATATCAAAAAAACCTGAATAGTTATCTGCTGGACCTACGTAGATGCATCGATTGTTATTGTTTGCATCTGAAGTTAATCCCATGGATGTGCATGTTGATTTATTAACGATACGTCTGTGGACAAGGGCCATGTTTTGATAAGGAAGTTTTACATGAATGGTGGCATAGGTGGAGTTGGGTTCCATCACTTTGCCATTACTGGTGGAGATGGCCTTCACTTTATAATAATAATTTGTGACCCCGGCCACCGCTGTTGGATTGGTGACGGGATCAATAACATCGATATAAGAATTGCTTCCTGTTGAAACAGGGGTGGTTGAAAGTGGAGTGAGGAAAGGTCCAGTAGGACTGGTCGAGCGGTAAACTAAGTAACCAGAAATGGTATCGTTATAGGCAGTGAATGTATTCCATTTTAACTGAATGTTTGCGTAGGCAGCGACGGTGCCGGAAGACAGAAGTGTATCTCCAACTGCATAAATATTAGACCAATCTCTATGAACAACAGATTTATTTGTGACTGTAATACTAAATGTTTTAACACTCACTCCAGCAGGTACACCATCATCGGTGAGGGTCACAGTGATGGTGGCAGTGCCGCTCTGGCCAGGAATGGGAGTAAGGACAAGATAAAAAGGTTCCTCATTACCTAGACTCGTAAAATGTACACCTGTCCCACCAGGAGCTGCTCCAGCAGTGTAGGCCGTGGCAAGAGTATCATCATTAAAAAGTTTTATATTTGTGACAGTATGTGGAATCAGGGCGGTATTACTTGATAGCACATCGATGGTAAGGCTCTGAGCATCTTCAACAGTTGATCCCCCTTCATCAATTTCCAGTGCATCAATGGCAGCAGTTGTAGTATCGGCGTCTACAACTAAATCCGATCCATCGTTAACAGTTTGTCCTGGAATAGTGGCCACATTAAAAGTAGGGACATCGTTGACTTCTGTAACGGTGACGGTTCCACTTTCTGTATCTGTACCCGTGTTACCATCGTCAAAAGTAAGACTGATAGAACATGTTCCAGAAAAATTTGCTGTCGGAGTAAAATAGAGTCTTACGGTATCATTATCCACATTTGTGCGAGAAATTGATCCGCTGGCCAGACAAGTCGAGGTGGCGGGATTTGTACTATAAGAGAGTGTACCATTTTTTATTCTATCAACAGATAAACAAACAACACCTGCTGCGGCCACACATCCTGAAGTTGAGGAAATTGTGGCAACTAATGAAGAAGAAGCATCTTCAAGGATTGTAGCAAGAGTCGGAGCCGGGGTAAGAACTGGTGCAATGTTTGTGATTGTCATCGCATGAGTTGAGGTGACTGAACGTCCGAAAGAATCAGTTAGTTTTGCGACGATATTACATGTACCGACGTTATCATCATCAGGTGTACCAGTGATGAGACCGGTAGAAATAATTGAAGGAGTCGTGGCCCATTGACATGTGGACGAAGAATCAATACTCCATGTAAAAACATCACCGTTGGCCGAGTCATGATTGGTAACAGTAGGGAGTGTACATGCAACATTTGCATTTTGTGCTAGTGGAGTCGTACACACTGCAGGGGCGGCAATGATTGGATCATCATTAACGGCAAATACATAAAGAAATTCTGTGTCAGTCGTTGTGGCACCAGCGAGAAGAGTATAGTTAAAACTAAAAGAATTTCCCGCCGCAGAATTTTCGAAAGAATCAGGAGTAAATGTCGCCGTACACACTCCTAAAATGTCACATGAACAAGCAGGTGTAGCAGTGAAATTTGTGACACTTGTAATATTACAGATCGTCGCTAGATCATTTTCGGGATCAGTGTAAGAAAACGTATAAACAGTTGGTGTAAATTCGTTGATAAGAAGAATTCCATAACGAGAAGAGACAACTGGTGCATCATTGACTGCAGTCACAACAATGCTCACCTCTGCAAAGTCAGTGCTGTCTTGAAGGCCATCATTGACTTTATAAGTGAAACGATCAGTTCCAAAAAAGTTTGTGTTGGGCACATAGGTGCAAGTGGTGTCGGTGAGTCCATCAGATCCAGACTTATTCATGCAGTTTGTAAGAGTACCGTGAATGGGATTAGCAACCACAAGATAACTAAGAGTATCAGCATCAGAATCTGTAGCAGGTGAGAGCGCAAAAGTTGGAATTGTATTATCTTCAGCGATGGTTTCAGATTGATCAACAGGAATAGGCCTGTGATTTGCAGCAACGGCCGAAGCAGAAACACAACTTCTTAATGTCACGTTTACTGTTTCACCTGCTCCACACGAAGTTGTTTTTTTTTGCGTCTGGTACACATGCCGATAGCATGGCAAGAGCGGAAAATGTGATACAAATAGTTTTTAAACCGACCATGGTTTTTTCCTTTAATCCTTCATCTATTTGTTCTATCGGGAAAGTTAAAAGAAATACTTAGGAGAGTCTAAATGACTCAGGAATTAAGGGACTTTGAGCATGCAACGGAAACCTGTAAACACGTTTTCTTCAGTGCCGTTAGCAGTAATTGTTTCGGCACCACAACTATTATCACCATCACTATCGTGGCAAACTGTGCGATACCGAAGAGTGTAGCGTCCTGCTCCGGTACCATCATTAAAGTTTCCACCAGAGGTGAGGGCAGCTAGTTCAGTATCTTCTAGAATTAAATCAGCGTCTCCTTGGGTGACTTCCGAGGACATATAATGAAAGTCATCGTTAAAAATGGATGCAGCTAAGTCTTCTATAGGAAGTTGGGAGCCTATGACTGGATGTTTCACTGGCAGGCCAAACGGTAGAAATATATCACTAAGTCCTGCTGTTCCTGTTTTTGAAGAAATTGAAAAATTGGTATTTGTAGATACTTCAGAAATAATGATTCCTCCAGGGGATGTCGGACTCAAAAAAGAATAGGGGTTGTAAGAGGGCTCAAGCATTGCAAAACTTGTTGCTGAGAGAGTTGAAGGTAAGTTTGATCCAACAGGAAGCATTTGTTCGATAGTACTTGCTACTGCATCACGATTAAAAAATCGATCCAAATTCCATTCTTCCACATTCCCCACAAGATCCTGAATGCCATAACGAGACTTACAATTGGCGGTTACATCAGATCCTGCCATGACAAAACTATGAGAAGATGCTGAAGAAGCTTCGGTGGCGGTCCATGTATCAAACAGTGCGCTTATGTATCCATTCTGAAAAGAGAGGGCCCCTCCATCTGAAGAGTTACATTGTGAGCTTGTGAGATTTAGTGTCGTGCCGGCCTCAAGAGGGCCGATATTTTCTGTACTGGTTGACCATTCAGCTGCGGCGACATGAAGAGGTCTTGATAATAAGCTCTTAGCACCAAATCCAGGAGGAGTTATATTTTTACAATAATTATTGGCCTTGAATTGTTGAATATGAACTAGAGGAGGGCGCTTGGGAAAAGTGGATTCAATGTTATTTGCAAGAACACTCTGATCGGTCTGATTAAGAAGTTGGAAAGTCTGAAGATCAGCAGTGTTTAGATCCGCGATTTCAACCCACAAACCACCTGTGAAAAAGTGGCAACTACCATCAAGTCGATTGTAATAAATGGCAGGAACAGAAGTTGTCACAAGTGCTGTCGGAGGGGAGCTTCCGATGCATCCTACACCACCAGTTTCTGTGCAAGCGCTGGTTGAGACAGTGTAGTTACAAGATGCCTCATATCGATCAACAAAATGATCGGATCCTATGTCAAAAAAGGTTGAGTAGTTATCTCCTGGCCCAACATAACCACAACGATTGTTGTTTTCTGGATCTGATAAAGAGTTGATGGCCTTGCATGCCCTGAGGTTAACCATTCTCCTATGAACAAGGGCCATATTATGAAAAGGAATATTGATTTTGATCGTTGAATAAGTTTCTACGGGATTTAAAACTTTGCCGTTACTTGAAGAGATGGCCATGACTTTGTAATAGTAAGTCACACCTGCATCGATGTCTGTTAATGAGGAATCTGTGTAAGTGCGCGTGCCTACTGGTAAAGCAGTCGCATTGATGGGGATTAAAAAAGGTCCCGTGGATGTTGTTGAGCGGTAAACCCAATAACCGGCCACAGTGTCATTAACGGCCGTGAAAGCATTCCACTGCAAACGAACTTGAGGATTAGAAGAGATTGTTCCGTCATAAAGAACTTTTGCACCTACTGCGTAGATATCATTCCAGTCACGATGCTGAGATTTTTTATTGGTCGCTGTTATGGTAAAAGTTTTTGAGATACTTAATGGAGCGGCCACGGCATTTGTAGTGCCGTTGTCAGTAACGGTCACTGTGATGGTGGAAGTTCCTGTTACGCCATCCAGAGGAGTAAAGGCCACGTAGATCAGATCATTGTCACCATCAGTGGTATTAAAAGTCGCTTTAGTGGCCGTGGCGGATACAAAATTATAGGGTGAGGTCATGTTGGCATCTGAGAATAGATGGATGTTATTTACTGAGTGAGAGATAAGTGCCGTATTACTTGAACTGATCTCAATGGTGAGGTTTTGAATGTTCTCATCAGTGCCTCCTCCTTCATCAATTGTCATAGGATCAATAATCGCCGTTGAGGTATCGGCATCAACAAGTACATAAGTGGATTCATTGGTGCTTTGATTTGAGAGCGAAGCTGGAGACATGGTTGGAGTATCATTGATTTCTTGAACGGTCATGACAGAATCTGCAGCAGCTAAACCACCGTTGCCATCACTAAAGGTGACTTCGATGGTGCAATTATTCGATGAGGCATAATTGGCATTAGGAGTAAAATAGATTCCCTTATTTGTGCTGTTGATCGCTGCCAGAGTCATTGTTCCATTATTTGAGCAATCAGTATTGCTTCCTAGTGAGAGTGTTCCGAAAGGAAGATGATCTCCTGTTAAACAGAATGCGGCCGTACAAACCGTATCTGAAGACACCACTCCCACAAGTTGAGTGCCAGCATCTTCTGTAGGGACAATGAGTGCCGTGGTTGGAGTAAGATTTGGCAAAACATTATTAACTGTAACAGCAATAGGTAAGGAAACTCTGGTGGCCCCAAGTGAGTCAGTGACTTTAAAAACAACATTACATGTACCAACTTGGTCATCATTAGGAGTGCCCGATAGAACTCCTGTGCTTGTGTTGATGGCGGCCCAAGCACACGTGTTGGTGGAGTTTAACGCCCAGGTATGAGTTTGTGCTGGAATCTCTGCAAGTTCTGGATCAACCACAATAGGATTGGCCGTACAACTAAAGGCGACATCATGGTCCTGGGTTGTTGTGCAACCTGTGGGGGCCGTAATAAGGGGAGTATCATTTTTTGCTGTAATGGTGATGATCTCATGAATACTATTTGAGGTAAGAGATCCCGTTGTGACGGAGGCATAAAATCCAAAAACTTGTGCGTAGTTGGAATTTTCATTGGCATCTGGGGATATGGTGACTTTACACACACCTTGAGCATTACAGGTGCAGGCACCAACTAAAATATTTGAAAGAGTATGCACACTACAAGAAGTTCCAAGACTTCCTTCTGGATCAGAGTAGTTTAATGTATAGGCCGTAGAAATATCTTCGATGATGGTGGGATAAATATTAACTAACGTGGGAGCATCGTTGACAGGAGTTATGGTGATAGAAACTCTAACGATGGATTCTCCATCATCTTGGCCATCGTTGACTTTGTACGTGTAAGAATCAGTTCCATAATAATTTGTAGTGGCCAAGTAAGTACAAGTTTTATCAGTAACACCGGTTGAACCATTAAAAGTCATGCAGTTTGTGAGAACCCCATGAGTGGGAAGAGTTACTGGGACATAAAAAAGAGTATCTCCATCAAGATCGGTTCCCGGTGTCAGATCAAAATCAAGATCTGTATCCTCAATGGCCGTTACTTCTTGATTGATGCCTTGAGGTTTATTGTTATTTTGTCTGAAGGCCGCAGCTGAAACACAAGTTCTTAACGTTTCATTTAAAACTTCATTGGCCCCACAGGCCTGTTTCTTTTCCGCAGGAACGCACGCACTGAGTAGACCCAGAGTCGTGAGAAGAAAAAGAATGTGCTTCGGTTCGAACATGTTTGTCCTTAAAGTTTCGCCTCAGCTGTATCGGGAAAGGGGGGAGTTTTTAGAGGAAAAAAAGAAACGGCAAATTTAACCTAGGGAACCTTCATCATACAACGAAGTCCGGTTGACACATTTTCTTCAGTACCGTTAGCGGTAATGTCACTAGCGGTACAAACACCACTATTGTCTGAATCATCACAAACTGTGCGATACCGAAGAGTATAGCGTCCTGCTCCAGTACCATCATCAAAGTTTCCACCAGAGGTGAGGGCCGCTAGTTCATTATCTTCTAGGGTATTATCGGCGCCTCCACTCGTGACTTCCGAGGACATATAATGAAAGTCATCGTTAAAAAGAGATGCTGCTAAATCTTCTATCGGCAGTTCGGAGTAAAGGCCAGAATGAACCACTGGCAGGCCAAACGGTAGAAATATATCACTAAGTCCTAGTGCTCCTGTCCTTGAAGAAATTGAAAAGTTAATATCTGCAGGTGCCTCAGCAATTAAGAGTGCTCCAGGGGATATTGAACTTTGAAAAGAATAAGGGTTATAGGATGGCACAAGCATCGCAAAGCTTGTTGTGGAACCTAATACAGGTAAGTTGGATCCAACAGGTAACATGTTTTCGCTGCCGCCATTGTCTCTATTAAAAAACCGATCCAGCGTCCATTCTTCAACATTTCCAGTTAGATCTTGAATCCCATAAAGGGATTGGCACTCTTGAGTCACAGTTGAACCAGACATCACAAAACTATGAGATGTTGAAGCAGAGCTTTCAGTGGCCGTCCATGTATCAAAGAGAGCACTGATAAAACCATCTTGAAAATTAAGGACACCACCACGAGAGGCATTACACTGGGATACTGTTAAAGAGAGTTCAGCTCCTGCTTCGAGAGTGGCCGTTTTGCCCGCCTCAGTTTCAATGTCTGGATTCCATTCTGCTCCTGCAATATGAACTTGGCGAGAGATGAGAGTTTTATCTGGAAAAGATTTACAATAATTATGGGCCTTAAACTGCTGGATGTTCACCATGGGCGGTTTTTTAGGAAAAGCTCCACCAGAAATATCTAAAGTCGAGGTGATGGTTTGATTTAAGGTCGCAAAAGATAAAACTTCTGTTTTATTTAAGAGGGCCAGGGTTTTCCAGCTGAAGCCATTATAATAATAACAAGTACCAGTCTCGCGATTATAATAGATGGCATTTTCTCCACTGGTTGTTACTCCAACACTTGCAGGAGTTCCATTGCCGATACAGCCAACTCCACCAGTTTCAGTGCAGATGGAAGGGTCCACGGTAAAGTTGCAAGATGCCTCATATCGATCGACGAAATAATCTGAGTCGATATCATATTTTCCTGAGTAGTTATCACCAGGGCCAACATAATCACATCGGTTGTGATTTTCTGGATCAATGCTTGAACTCAAACCCATCGAAGTACATGTTCTGAAGTTCACAATTCGGCGATGCAGAAGGGCCATGTTATGAAGAGGAATGGGAACTTTTAAAACAGAATAACTCTCACTCGGATCAATGACTTTTCCATTCTCAGAAGAGACGGCAGAAACTTTATAATAAAAAGTCGTATCAGCGTCTGCATCAGTTAAAGTTGTGTCTTCGTAAGTTGTTTCAGTCAGAGGAGTTGCATGAAGAGGATTAAGAAAAGGTCCATCCGGAGAAGTTGAGCGGTACACCCAGTAGCCAGTGATGGAGTCGCTGTTGACGGTGAAAACATTCCACTCAAGACGAACAATGGGTTCGACTTCAACAGTGCCATCAGAGTGTACACGAGCACCCACGGCGTAGATGTCACTCCAGTCATTATGGTTGACTGAATTATTACTAACGGAAACAGGTAAAGTTTTTGTGCTACTTCGAGGAGTAAGAACCCCTGTGTCTTTTCCATCATCAGTAATTGTCACAGTGATTAAGGCAGATCCTTTTTCTCCCACGGCCGGAGTTAAAACAATATAAACGGGATTAGAATTTCCGTCAGGATTGCTAAAAGTGACTCCGCTGGCATCAGCTGATTGAAAGGTATATGGAGTGCTAAAATCTGCATCTGAAAAAGCTTGAATCGTAGCACTGTTATGAGGAATAAGAGTGGTTTTACTGGACTGAATTTTTATGCTGAGGGTTTGTGAGTCTTCGGAAACACCACCACCTTCATCGACAGTAAGTGGGTCGATGGCCTCTGTTGATGTATCTGTATCCACGACAAAAGATGTGGCCTCGTTAGTACTTTGTGATGAGATTGATGCTGGTGTGATAGTGGGAGAGTCATTAACTTCATTTATTTTAATAGTTCCCGAAGCGGAAGCGATTCCACCGTTACCATCATCAAAAGTCACGGCAACGATACAGGTATTCCCATCAGAGTGGTAATCAGAATTCGGGGTAAAATAAATCTCTTTATTTGTTGAGTTAACCGTTTGTAACCTGAATGTCCCATTCTCATCACAAGTTGATGTTGCAAGATCGATGGAAGCTGTTCCAAAATCAAACGTATCTACTGAAAGACAAAAAACTTCTGCACAAACAGCATCAGAAGAAAATCTGCCAAGAAGTTGTTCTCCGCCATCTTCCAGAGCGTGAGTGAGAGTGCTTGCCACATTGATAACAGGTAGGCGGTTATTGACAGTCACAGGGATACTCGCCCCTGTCGCAGTATTATTTGTTGCACTTGAATTATCTTTGACTTGATAAATGAAATTACATGTTCCAACGTTATCATCTGTCGTAGATCCCGAGACGGCCCCGGAAGTAGCATTGATCGCTGCAAAACTGCAGGTATTTGTCGGTGCGAGAGACCATTGGTGAGTTTGCGCGGGAGTATCACTGGTGTCCGGATCTGTCACGATAGGTGTTCCACCACAAAAAAAAGTTGTATCTTGATCCAAAATTGTATTACATCCAGAGGCGGAAGTTAAAACAGGTACATCGTTAACCGGAGTTACAACGACGGTCATGGTTGTTTCACTTGAAAGTGGCCCAGCGCCCACACGAGCAATAAATGAAAAACTCTGATTGCTTGAATTTTCATTTAAATCGGGAGTGACTGTGACTTGGCAAACACCAAAAGCGTTACAGGCACAACTTCCTAAACTTAAATTTACAGGAGTCATAACGGCACAAGCTGTTGCTAGTTCTCCTTCGGGATCAGAATAAGAAATAGTGATCACTTTGGCCGTATCTTCGGCCGTCGTCGTTGTGCTGGCCGTAACTGTGGGAGCATCGTTAATTGGATTTATGGTAAATGATACTATTAAAGTGGCCTCACTTTCGGCCTGACCATCATTTACTCCATAGGTAAAAGAATCTGCTCCATGATAATTAAGTGCAGGAGTGTAAGTACAACTTCGATCGTCTAAACCTGTTGAACCTGCTCGATTCATACAGTTTGTTAATGTGCCGTGCCCTGGATTTGTCACGATAGCATAACTAAGAGCATCTCCATCCGGATCAATGGCAGAAACAATTTCAAAGTTGATTGCCAGATCTTCATTCGTTGTGTGGCCTTGATTGGTACTGATGGGGGCCTTGTTATTGGGATTTAAGTTTGAGAGGGGCACACAAACTCGTCTAAGTTGATCGAGACTCTCATCCTCAGCACAAGTTGTTTTTTTGGATACGGGAACACAGGCACTTAAAAGTGACAATAAACTTACATAGATTAAGACGTTTTTTAAACCATCCATGGTTTACCCTCTAATCGTTTCATTAAATATATCGGGAAATTGGCCCCTGGTGTTGAGAGTCAAATAGGATGGGCAATTGATGCCTTTACCTGACTTTTTCGATTTGATTTACGTTGATTTACAAACCACCCTTGATTAGGCACAATTTTAAAGTTCATTGATCCAATACGTCAGAGGGGCATTTTATGTTCTCATTTTTTAAACCTGAATCTGGTGTTCAAGCTGCAAAAGGTAAAGTGGTTGCTCTTATGAACCAAAAAGGTGGAGTGGGGAAAACCACTATGGCCTTTAACCTTGCCCATGCTTTTGCACATCAAGGAAAAAAAGTTCTCTGTATTGATATGGATCCACAAGCAAATTTCACAAGTTTGTTTGGTACAGTGGCCACAGATCTTCATATTTATCATCTGCTGATTAATTCTATTAAAGAATTGAAGGCCCTTCATACAGGAACTCTTCTTTCTGATGTCCTTATTCACACTGAAGAACATATTGATCTTATTCCAGCAGGGCAGGAGCTTTCAGGTTTTGAACTCACCATCGCTGGTATTAATGCCCCAAGACAGTTGATTTTAAAAAAGTTTATTGAAAAAAATGATCTTCGTTCTCAGTATGATGTCATTGTCATTGATGGCCCTCCAACTCTGGGCCTTTTAGTTGTGAATATTCTTTGTGCCACTGATGGTGTGCTTTATCCATTTGTTCCCGACCGTTTTTCTGAGCAAGGTTTAAAAAATATTCAACAAGTCGTCGCTGATATTGCAGATATGGAAATCACGAGTGTGCCAAAAAACTTAGGATATATTCCAAACTTATTTGATACTCGTCGTAAACAGGCCAATGATGATCTCGAACAGATCAAAATCACACTTGGAGAAGGAATTGTGCACGAACCATTTACGAACAAAGTTCAATTCGGTAAATCTTTAGCACAGAGAAAATCGGTTTTTCATTATAAGACGGTTGAATACAAAGACCTGCAAAGACAATTTGTGACGATGACAGAAACTGTCGATAAGGAGCTTCACTCATGAAAAAACAAAAAAACCCTTTATATGTCGTTAAAGGCAAAGACGTGCAAGAAGTGAAAGGCATGGTTGAGTTTATGATTAAAAAATTTAATCTTGGGCCAGTCGTGCAAATCCTGCAGAATATTTTTAAAATGCTTTTGGCCAATGTAAAAGATTTCTCCACTCTACAGGTTGTGAAGTCTTTTATTGACGAACTTCTGGTGAAGTATTTTTCTTTGGTAAAAAAATTCGGCTTAGCTTAGAAAGAGCGCTTTTTGGGAGCTGCCGTTCTTGTGCTGATTGAATCTTGTTCAGTGTCATCAAAATAAGTTTCTTCCAATCCTTCACTCTCACCTAGGTCTCGACGGCCTCTCGGAATTCGAGTGGTGGTTTGTGCAGTTGGCAGGGGAGCTGAAGGGGATGAATTGCGGGCCGATTCTTCTAAGAATTGCATTTCATCATTTAAGATGATCGCATCTTCCAAGGCATCTTGGGCAAAACTCACATTATTTAGAGTAAGTAGGCATAGAGTAAGAATTTTTCTCTTCATAATAAGTCTCCTATGTTAAGGGTACAGAGTATTTAGATAAAATCAAAGGGTCCTGAAAAAAATGACTGATAATCTCCTATCTAGCTATGATTTCGAGCTTCCCAAGGCCCTAATTGCCGACCGTCCCGTTCCAGATCGCCACTCTTCAAAGCTTTTAGTCTACGATGAGGCCTCTGGAGAGATCATGCACAGCACCTTTAGGGACATCAAAGAGTTTCTCCCTCAAGACTCTACCCTCATCTTTAACCGCTCTAAAGTTTTCCCCTGCCGACTCATTGGCCATAAAACAAGCGGTGGTGAGGCAGAAGTTTTTATTCTCTCTCTTCTACATGAAAATAATCTTTACCTGACCCTCATCCGCGCCAGTGGAAAAAGAAAAGTGGGGGATGAGTTCGTTTTTGGCCCCCTTAAAGTAGTGCTTCAGCACGTAAAGGGTGATGGGACGTTTTTAGTTTCTTTTAATACGACTCACGAAAATCTTTTAAATCAACTTGAGATCATCGGAAAAATTCCTATTCCTCCTTACATTAGAAAAGGGGAGTCTGACGAAGAAGACAAAAAAACTTACCAAACCGTTTTTGCCAAAGAAATGGGATCTGTGGCCGCACCGACAGCGGGACTTCATTTTTCCCAGGAACTTTTAAATAACCTTGAGAAAGCGGGACATATCCTTGCCACTGTTACCTTACATGTAGGGGCCGGAACTTTTTCTCCTGTAAAAGTGGAAAATATCCTTGAGCACAAGATGCATGAAGAGTTTTATTCCATCGATCAAGATAATCTTCGAAAAATCGAAGCGGCCAAATATCGAGTTGCTGTTGGAACGACGACACTCAGAACCCTTGAGAGTTATCACCGAAATCCTCTAAGTCGATCCACTTCGATTTTTCTTCACCCTGGACAGAGTGTGTTTTCTATCGACGCCCTCGTCACGAATTTTCATCTCCCACAATCCTCACTGTTAATGCTTGTGAGTGCACTCATTGGGCGTGAGAAAGTTTTAGAGTTGTATAAAATCGCAGTGGAAAAAAAATATCGATTCTTTTCTTATGGGGATGGGATGTTGATTCTTAGAAAAAAGAAAACTCAGGAGCAGTGATTTTGAGCTTCTAGAGGTCTCCCAAAAGTACGTTCGCCTATCCTCTTAAGCTGCTTCTAAGTTAACCTTCAGTCTTATTCCTGCTTCATCTAGAATTCCTTGAAGGGAGAGACGAACAAATTGTTGTTCGGAGTATCCTAGTATTTTAGCAAATGTAGCCGCTCTTTTTGGACTAATAACTTTTCTGCCTTTTTCGATGTCACATAGGTGGGATGGTGAAATATGTAATTTTTTTGCAAATTCAATTTGAGAGATTTCATCACTGAGACGAATAGACTCAATCAACATTCCAAGTTTAAGAGGTCCTCCAATGTGTTTTTCTAAAAACTTCATGGTCGAAGATTTTTTCTTTTTAGTAATCATGCTTATGAACCTCTTCGATCACCTTTAAGCGGCTCATCGTGGTGGCCAGGAATTTTTCTAACTTCCGAGATTCCCACTGATTCAATTTCCTCAACCCAAGCTGTTAACTTGATTTTTATATGGCCTGGTAACCACTCAAATTGTTTACGAGCTAACTTACTAAGCATTACCTTAGTAACCATAAATATCTCCAATATACACCTGATAGGTGAATTGATCAACACCATTGAAAGCTCTACATAAGACAAAAGCCATAATATTTGATAGAAAAGGCCACAGCTAAATCTGGAAAATTTCACCTTTGGAATGGGAAACCTCCCCAGATTGTGCTAAAACTCTCCCATGTCTTTTTTTCAACTTGAAGCTACATCCGGCCAGGCCCGAGCGGGTCGCATTTATACCGATCACGGTGTTATCGAAACGCCTATTTTTATGCCCGTAGGCACTCGTGCTTCGGTTAAAACTCTCTGGCAGGAAGATCTTGAGCGTATGAACGCACAAATCATTTTGGGGAATACTTATCATCTCTATTTAAGACCTGGTCATGAGCTTATTGAGCGTTTGGGTGGTCTTCATAAGTTTATGAGTTGGACCAGACCTATTCTCACGGATTCTGGTGGTTATCAGGTCTTTTCTCTCTCAGATATTAATAAACTCACAGAAGAAGGGGTAACCTTTCAGTCTCATATTGATGGCAGTAAACATCTCATCACACCTGAGAAATCGATGCAGATTCAGCGTGCCCTGGGTTCTGATATCGTCATGGCCTTTGATGAGTGCCCAAAACTTCCGGCCGATAAAGAGACTCTTCAAAAAAGTATGCAACTCACTCATCGCTGGGCCGAGCGTTGTAAAACGGTGGAGCTTAAGCCGCACCAACATCTTTTCGGGATCATCCAAGGTGGCCTTCACCATGATCTGCGTACAGAAAGCATGGAAGGTCTTAAAGATCTTAACTTTGATGGTTACGCCTTGGGCGGACTCTCTGTAGGCGAGAAAAATGAAGAGATGGTGGAGTTCTGCAAAAAATTTGTTCCTAGCATGCCAAAAGATAAACCTCGTTATTTAATGGGGGTGGGTAAACCCCTTGATGTGCTTAACGGGATCCGGGCCGGTCTTGATATGTTTGACTGCGTGCTTCCGACAAGGAATGCTCGAAATGGTCAATTTTTGACAACCCATGGTCCTTTGAACGTTAAAAAGGCCCGATTTTCAGAAGACCCGTTACCTCCTGATACGGAGTGTTCGTGCCAGGTCTGTACTCGTTATACTCGAGCTTATGTGCGTCATCTATTTAATGTTGGAGAATATTTGGCAGGCCAGCTCATCAGTTATCATAATATTGCTTTCTATTTAAAAATGGTTAAAGATGCTCGCGAAGCCATTTTTCGTGAAGAATTTGACGATTATTACCAGACATTTTATAACAACTACTCTTCCAATCTTTGGGAATAAAAAAAGGAAAATCACATGTTCGATTTATTCATCTCTTCTGCCCACGCTCAAGCAGCAACTCCGGCAGCAGCTCAGTCTCCACTTGTTTCATTTATTCCCTTCATTTTGATCTTCGCAGTTATGTATTTTCTTATGATCCGTCCTCAGAAAAAACGTATGCAAGAAGAACAAACATTCATCAATAAACTTGCCCACGGTGATGAAGTTTTCACGAAATCAGGAATTCTTGGCAAAGTCACTGGTATTGCAGAAAAGGTTGTGACTCTTGAGACTGAAGGTGGATCTAGACTTAAAATTTTAAAGTCTCATATCGGTGGATCAGCAACTCAACTTTTTGCTGAACCTAAGAAGTAATTCATGTTTGGTCTAGGCTTTGGCGAACTTCTTCTCATCTTTTTGATCGCTTTGATTTTTATTGGTCCTAAAAAACTTCCTGAACTGGCCAAAGGTTTAGGTGAGGGGATCAAGGAATTTCAAAAAGCGGCCAAAGGTCTCTCGGATCAGATTCAGGAAAAACCTGAAACTCCAAAAAGAGTGACTGATGCTGAGCAAGATAAAGAGAAATTGCCTGTTGTTGTTAAAGAAGATCATCATTCCTAAAAATTGAGGGGCCTAGGCCCCTCGTAATCATTGATCAATACCCGCAAATTGTTTACCATCTTCAAATGTAATTTGTTCTCTTCAAACCCTTAAAAGCACGGAGTGTACATGGCCAAGGGATGGTGGATGCGTTTTAGTTTATTGATAGCATTGGTACTTGCTGCGGCAGCATCGGTGACTCCAACTTTATTTAATCTCTCTGAAAAGAGCGCTTTTCCTTTGAAGGCGAAGGTCAATCTGGGGTTAGATCTTCAGGGTGGGCTTTATATGGTCTTGGGGATCGACTTTAATAAAGTCTATCGAGATGAGATTGTGGCCTATGCTAAAAAGGCCCAGATGACTCTTAAAGAGGTCGGAATTGACTCTACACTTGGGGATTTAAATAGTTCAGATTTAAAAGATCCAAAACATTCCCTTACTATTACGAAATCAACAGACGTTGATGCAGCAAAACTCAAGCTTCGAGAGTTTTATGGCTATCCACTTCGTTTAACCAGTGATGAAGGAACTAAACTTACTTACGGTTTAGGAAGAGACTTTACTAAAGAGATTGAAGATACCGCCCTTTCAAAATCAATTGAAGTTATTCGGAACCGTATTGATGAATTCGGTGTCACTGAGCCAGAAATAGTTTCTCAAGGTACAGATAGAATTGTGGTTCAGCTTCCTGGAGTAAAAGATATTGATCGGGCCAAAGACCTTATTGGTAAGACAGCAAAGCTAGAATTCAAATTCGTAAATGATGATATCCTTCCGACGGCCATGGCTGACTGGATGGAAAAAGTTAAAAAAGCGGGCCTTGAGTTTAAAAAAGGTGAACGCTTTTCTGATTATGTAAAACAGGTGAACATTGTTCTTAAGGATGATCTTCCTAAAGGATTTGAAATCTCTTATGCAAAATCAATGAACAAAACGACAAATGAAATCACAAATCTTGAGCCATACCTTGTCGATTCAACAGCAAGTCTAACTGGTGAAGAACTTCAAGAAGCAATCGTACGTATTGACCAAGAACAAAACCGTCCTTATGTTGCCTTAGATTTTAAGCCCACTGGGGCCAAAATTTTTGAAACCATTACTGGTGCCAATATTGGTAAACGTCTTGCCATCGTTCTTGATGGAAACGTTTATTCAGCTCCTGTGGTTCAGGGGCGAATTGCCGGAGGATCTGCTCAGGTGACTTTGGGAGCGGGAGACTATGAGGCCACGATGAGAGAGGCAAGAGATCTTGCTCTGGTTCTACGTGCTGGTGCTCTTCCTGTTGAGTTAGTGTTTGAAGAACAACGTGTTGTTGGCCCTTCCTTAGGGGCTGATGCGATTGAAAAAGCTAAAAATGCAAGTGTGATCGGCTCGCTTCTGGTTGTGGGATTTGTTATCGCTTATTATAAACTTTCTGGTGCTATCGCAGGGATTACGATTTTAGTAAACGTTCTTTTTACACTGGCCTGTTTGGTTGGTTTTGGTGCCACACTCTCTCTTCCTGGGATTGCAGGTATGGCCTTGACTGTGGGTATGGCCGTGGATGGTAACATTATTATTTATGAACGTATTCGTGAGGAAATCAGAGCAGGGATGACACCATTTGAAGCGGTCAGGACTGGTTTTGATAAAGCTTTCTGGACTATTCTAGATGCTAACTTAACAACGGCCCTTGCAGGTTTGTGTCTTCTTAACTTTGGTACCGGTCCGGTCCGAGGATTTGCAGTGACACTTCTCATCGGTATTGCCACAACTGTTTATACTTCTTATTTCGTGAATAAAGTTCTTTTTGAGCTTTATGTTGGTAGCGGTACAAGAAAGACCTTAAGCATTTAATTTGAAGGATTAAAATTATATGACAACAACAAAAAATGTTAACTATGTAGGCATGTTTAAACCTGCTGCTTTGATTTCTCTGATTTTAGTTATTGGCACTCTTGTGATGTTTTTCACTAAAGGACTCAACTTTGGTGTAGATTTTCGAGGAGGAATCGAGATTCAAGTGCGATTTAATGAAAAAGTTTTGTTAGGTGACCTTCGTGCCTATTTAGCGGAAAAACAAATTCCTCTTTCTCAGCTTCAGTCTATTGGTGATGAAAACCAAAATGAGTTTTTATTAAAACTTGACTCTGATAACGGTGATCTTAACGCAATCTCTAGTCAGGTTGGTCGAGTATTTACGAGTAAGTATGGAGAGGGAAAGTTTGAAATTCTTAAAAACGATATTGTAGGCCCTAAGGCCGGATCTGAACTTCGTGTATCGGCCTTTAAAGCTCTTGCATGGGCCATCCTTGCGATCATGATTTATCTTGCTCTACGTTTTGACTATAAGTTTGCTCCAGGAGCTATTGCGGCCCTTATTCATGATGTACTGATTATTGTGGGAGTTTTCATCCTGACGCAAAAAGAGTTTTCTCTTCAAATTATCGCGGCCCTGCTTGCGATTATTGGTTATTCAGTAAACGATACCGTGGTTATTTATGATAGGGTTCGTGAGATCGAAAATCTTGGAACAAATGCGACGACGACTGAAGTTATTAACCGTGCTCTTAATGAAACAATGTCTCGTACCATCATTACTTCACTTACCGTTTTAGGTGTGTCGGTTGTGATGCTTATCTGGGGTGGACCAGTTATTCATGATTTCTTTTTCGCACTTACTATCGGAGTTATCTTAGGTGTTTAGTCAACGATCTTTATCGCTGTTCCTATGACAGTTCTTTTTGAGAAAACTATTCATAAAAAAGTATGAGTTTATTCTCCTTTCTCTTTTTGTTTTTTATCACTCTTTCTGGGTTCGCCCAGGAAGAGGATGAAAACCTTAGTCAGCAAATCGAACAAGAAAAAAAACAACAGATTCAAGCGGCCGTGAGGCTTAACGAGCAAAAAGAAAAAGCTGCGGATCTAACTGTTAGTGTTCTCGAGAAAGTTAAAAGTGCGGCAACATCAGACTTTGATTTCATGGATGAAAAAGCACGTACACATATAAAAAAAATGATTGAAGAGAGCAAAATTTGGGAGCAGTCCCCAGATCAAATCCGTCGTCTCATTATGTTGAATGTGAAAGGCAAACCCATGGAGAAGGTTTTTCAGACTTTTCCTAAGTTCTTAGATGTCGCAGTGGCCTTCATGCGGGACCGAGAGGCCCTGTCTGGATTGATTGATTTTTTAGGAAAAAAAGAAGAACTAAAAATATATGGCCTTCTTTGGATAGGAATGATGATTTTGGGTTGGGTCCTTAGGAAACTTGTGGTCTCAAAAACAAGGGCGTCTGGAAAAAACTTTTTTTTCAAAATGACAGTTAATCTTTTATTATCCATTGTTTCAATAGTCGTTTTTTACAACATGTTTGAAAAAGAAATTGGTCCTACTGTTTCCATCATAAAACAACATTTGTTCTAAAACTTAGGCACACAACCAATCTTTCTGTCATGAGGTGAAAGAGTGGATGCCGTACCTGCATTAGTATTTGTACTTCCTGAAACTCCACTTAATTGAGCAGCACTTTGCACCCGGAAAATTCTCTGTGTTGAAGATTTCACAAAAGGTGAATCAAAGTTAGGTGGGAATAAAAAAAAGACCGCAACATTGGCAACGTTATCATCGGTGGGAGCTGTCCTTACACCATTTTTAATATGGAACCAGATCCGTTTAAGATCAGTCTCACGGATTAAGATAAAATCTTTTTCCCCAGTGGTAAAAGTTCCATCAGCTAACTGAACGCTTTCGGCCGATTTTTCACCAATATAAATACCTTCGGTATCAACACCAATGATGTCCTTCATCGCCCTAAACAAAATGTTGGTGCTGTTATAGTGAGCAGAAGTCAGACAAAAGGATTTAAAGGTTGTTTGATCAATCCATGGGGCCATATAAAAGCCAATAGGCTGATTGGTGCTTGCATTTCCAGCATCGCTTGTTAATTCAGGTGCTCCTGGCCATATAAATGGAGTAAAAAAGTTAGTCGTATTGGGAATGATGGCGCCAAAGTTTTTTGCTTTCTGAATAATGAGCTCATTAGCATCTACAAATCCATTTCCATTGTTATCAAAAAAACGTGGATCAGAATTATCCCAGAGGTTAAATACTGCTGGAATCTGCTCAAATCGAGGCAGAAGATCATCATCTAAAGGTCCCTGAGTTTGAATGTCATGGCAAATGAGATTACTGTTTCCTGCTGGAATAGGAGTTGGTGGAATACGGGGTAAAAAATAAAAATGCAGACGGTAGGCCAGATCAAAAAAGATATCCCCCGTAGAATCATCTTGGGAAAATTCACGGATAAGGCAACTGTACTGCGTGATCGGAGCATTTTTTAATGGCCCCAAAGTCGGAAGCGACACATCAGCAGAAAATTTGATGATCTGAACTGAATCTGAGCGAGCTCCAGAAACGGTTTCTACCAGAGTGAGCACGAGAGTTTTATCTGAAGGTAAGTTCTCTGAAACTGCTGAAATAGAGTTTGTCCCAGCCGGAGAGATAATTTCTAAGTTAACAACGGTACCAAGTTCATCCTTGGCCTCAAGTACACACTTAGGATTTGTGTCTTCACCTGGAAGAAGGGCCGTACACCAGCCATTCACGTTACCAAGACCAGAATTTAACGAAATGTCACTTGTTACCGTGAAATTAGCAAAAAATCTTTCTATTCCGTCTTTAGTTTGAGAGGCGCAAATTGAAGAGCAGTTTCCATAACTCGTGGCCTTACCGTCCTTACAGGCACAGTAGTCGGACTTAAAAAGGACGGCCCCTGTTGGTCTCGTGATCGTTTCCTCGGTCGTATCATCTGTGGTGCCGTCATTTGAGATAATGTTGTTGGGAGAGATCGTTTGGCGTGTAGGAACCGTATCCTGACAGCTGGCCAAGAAGAGACTCATCAGGAGTAATACAATGAGAGGCGAGAAATGTTTCATAGTAGACCTCAATGCCTTATCGAGTATCAAAAGCATTTCTTGAAACTATTTTCTTAATGATTTGATGATCTTCATTGTCGGTTATTCTTAAGTAAATTGACTGTGAGCGTCGGGTAATAATCTTTTCAGTGTAAGAACTAAATTAATTTTTGAGATAGACCGATAAGCACTTAGAATCATAAAATTAGAGAGACACCTCTGAAGGAGTGGACATGACT
>CAMCZE010000020.1 GCA_945885655.1 Bacteriovorax stolpii
CACCTTTTTTACCAAGAAGTTTCGACTCATAAAGTTTTTGGGCCAAAGAACTTGAGGTGGCGCGTTTACCTAAACCATCAAACATGATCTTGCCCACTTTTACACATACATCAAGCCCCACTTCATCCATCAGACGACACGGGCCCATGGGCATTCCAAAGTTAAGGGCCGCCTCATCGATGGCCTCGACAGATACCCCGGCCTCTAAAAGATATCCGGCCTCATTGAGATAAGGAGCAAGAATACGGTTCACTAAAAAACCTGGGCCATCTTTAACTACAATAGGTGTTTTTTTCACATCCAGAACCCACTTCACCAGCGTATTTATAACTTCTGGATGAACTTTATCGTGAGTGACAATTTCAACGAGCGGCATTTTGTTAACAGGATTAAAAAAATGCAGTCCCGCAAAACGGGATGAATCAACAAGGGACTTACTCATCTCCTCAATAGATAAAGAGGACGTATTAGAGGTGATAATACAATCTTTACGGACATGACCTTCAAGCTCGTTAAGAACTTTTTTCTTAATATCCATATTCTCAACGACGGCCTCAACCACCAGATCAGCACTTTTAAAACCTTCGAAACTTAAAACAGGGTCAATGGATCTCATTTTACGGTTAAATTCATCTTCAGACATTTTACGACGTTTAAGGGCCTTCGAAAAATTTTCAGAAGCTTGTTTTAATCCAAGTTATAAGGCAACAGGAGTTATATCTTTCATTAATGGGGCCTGATTATTTTGAGCAAATAACCATGCAATCCCTCCACCCATGACCCCTGCACCTAAAACGGCTCCCCGTTTTACTGTCGGAAGCTTGTCTTTGTTTTCAACTTTTTTGCAAGCTTCTGTCATAAAATAAATATGTTGAAGATTTTTTGATTGAGAACTCTGTGACAGTTCAGCAAAACCTTGGGCCTCAAGTGCAAGTGCATCCAAGCGGTTTTTTCCTGCAGCAGACTCTAGGACTTCAAGAATTTTTAATGGAGCAGGATAAAAACCTTTAGACATCTCTAAAACTTTTTCACGGGCCTTCTGAAAAATTATTTTCCGAGTAAGGAAGTTATCCATAGCTGCTGCTTGAATCTCCTCTTTCATATTCTTCTTTTTACCAGTGCGACGATTTAAAAGATAAAGAGGCGTTAACTCTTTCATCCTCTCGGTAGGTAAAACAGCATCAACAAGACCCATTTTATAAGCATTCCTGCCCTTAATTTGTTTGCCTGTAAGGATCATGTCAAGGGCGGCCGGAAGTCCTACTCTTCGGGGTAATCTGTAAGTTCCACCAAACCCTGGCAATACTCCCAACATAACTTCTGGTAAGCCCAAAGCTGTTTTTGAACTATCAGAAATAAAAATCTTTTTGCAGGCCAGAGATAATTCAAGACCTCCACCCAAACAAATGCCATCAACCAGTGCCACTGTTTGAATTTTTAAATCTTCAATAGCGTTAAAGATTTTGTGTCCTTCATCTAATCCACGAAGGGCCTCTGCCTCACTTGTTAAAGTAGAGATGACATTGATGTCCATACCAGCTAAAAAAACACCCGGCTTATGTGAGAAAAAAGCTAATCCTTTGATGTTTTGTTTTTTCTCCATCTCAGAAGCTTCTTCTACCACGGCCTTAAGTTCGGCCAAATTATCTACATTTAAAGTTGTCATGGACTTTTTTTCATGTAGGCCAAAACCCACCCAGAGAATGTCATTTTTAACTTCAACAGAAAGATGTTTATAGTTCATAGATGCCTCTTACATTTTTAAGTTTTCAATGATGACCGCTCCACCTTGACCGCCACCGATACACAGTGTGGCCAGACCATATTTTTTATGGCGACGCTTAAGCTCGTGAGCAAGAGTCACAACAAGGCGTGATCCAGTTGAACCAACTGGATGTCCAAGGGCAATACCTCCTCCATTCACGTTCAGATTTTCGAGAGGGACTTCCCCCATGGTTTCGTTAATGCCCCACTTGCTGGAGAGAGTTTTATCTTTCATGACTTTAATACAGCCCAAGACTTGTGCAGCAAAAGCTTCGTTAATTTCAAACAGATCAATGTCCGAAAGTTTCATATTTGTGCGTTTTAGAAGTCCATGAGTCGCCATCACAGGACCCAGTCCCATCCTCTCTGGCTCAAGACCATGGAAGTGGTAATCCACCATACGGGCGATAGGATCAAGATTATATTTTTTAACGGCTTCTTCTGAGGCAAGGAGCCACATAGATCCACCATCAGTGATGGGACAAGCATTTCCGACAGTGACAGTTCCAGTTTCTTTTTCAAAATATGGTTTAAGTTTACCCAGACCTTCAACGGTTGAATTCGCACGGAAGCCAATATCATCGGCCACCATCTTATCTAATTTTTCACCAGCGGTGATTGGAAGAATTTCATCACGAAATTTTCCTTCTTTCGTCGCAGCTGCCGTTTTGTGATGAGAAGCATTGGCAAATTCATCTTGCTCAAGTCGGGAAATTCCAAATTCACGGGCCAGAGTTTCTGCTGTTTGTCCCATGTTTCTGCCACAGAAAGGATCCGTGAGACCTTGCTCAATGGCAATCACGGGAGCTAAAAAATGTGGTCTAAACTGAGAGAAGATTCTCATCTTTTCCACTGGTGATTTTGCTTTCATGAGGTCCATAAAAAATTCCGTCATGTGTTTATTAAACATAAGCGGCATCTGAGTCATGTTCTCTACACCACCGGCAAATATAAGATCATTTCGGCCTGATCCGATTTTCATGTAGGCCTGAGCAAGGGCCTCCATTCCCGAAGCACAGTTTCTGTGAACCGTGTAACCAGAGGTTTTTTTATGAAGACCTGCTTCCAGAGCGATCACTCGACCCACATTGGGATATTTTGCTGGAGCACCGGTGTTTCCGATAATGACTTCGTCGACTTGATCAGATGGAAGAGCAAACTTATCAACCAAGTGGCGAATCAAATAGTGACCTAAGTAGGGAGCTGCTATTTCTTTAAGCTCTCCACCTGACTTCGCATGTGGAGTACGTTTTCCATCTACTAGATAGACTGGTTTCATAAGACATCCTTGTTATAAATATGAATCGTTTGAAGTGTTATTTTCTGATTCTATTCTAACGAGGCAGAAGCAGTTACGAAATAAAAAAAAGGCCCTCCACTACGGAGGGCCCTTTTTCGAGGGGGGGTATTCTAACGCTGAGGTCAATTAAAAGGTGACCACCATGCCAGCGAAGATTGATAATGCATTTGCGTTGATGATTTCATCACCTAGTTGGCGTAAACGACTTTGATCAGGTGAATTGATCGGGCTTTGAGCGTTCTGACTTGAAAGACTACTTCCAAGACCAGTTGCATAAGCACCTTCTAAATTGATCCCTACTTTCTCAGTGATCATGATTTCAGAACCCATCATAAATGTTCCCGTTGCATAACTCGTTTTATATCCTTCATCACCAAACTGATAACCAGTTTGAGAAAATTGACTGTTGTTGGTATATTTCATATTTGAGCGGTTATATCCAAGTCCAGCTCCAACATAAGGGCGAAAACGATTACCGTTAGTGATAAAAAACTTCCCATAAAGATCAATTCCCATTGTATTAAATTGAATCTCGCGGCCTTTAGCACCGTAGAATCCATAATATCCACCAGCAAATGGATTGGAATTAAAACCATTATTCGCAAAGTCTTCAGTCTTAAGTTGAGCATAATTAAAACCAATACCCATACTAAAACGTTTATTTATATTTGATTCAAGTCTTAGACCTGCAGAGATCTCGGCCTCAATCTGCTCTATTTCCCCGTTATACTGAGTCCCGCCGGCGTAAGGAAGAAGCTTGATGATCTCAAATGGATTCTCACCAGTTGATGCCACCTCTACGTTTGTTGATGAAATAGCTACCTCAGGAGCGGCCTGGGCCACTGTCACTTCATCTTCATGACGGTCACGGTTACGAATATACTTGTCACAGTCTTTAGTTGGATTTTCTTCCATAAGACATTTGATCTTAGCGTTGTATTCGGCGATGTCTTTTTGAGCATCTTTTTTATCATCAATATATTCTTCAGTTGTCTCTGAAAGCTTTTCAGTTGTTTTTGAGAGTTCTTTAAAACCTTTTGATTTTTCTTTATTAAGGACCACTTCGCCTTTTTGTTTTCTAATCTCGTTTTTGATCGTTTCAAGTTCGTGATCAGTCACTTGTTTTTCAGCTAGGTATCCATCAACATCGATGGGATCTGAATTTAACACTTGTTCTGTCTGGGCAAAGGCCGTGGCAAAACTCATGCTTAATGCTAAAAGCAAAATTGATTTCGTTTTCATAACACTCCTCCTCGAAAGGAAATGGTCAAATTTCCCTAAGGATACCGCTTTAACGCAAGGCAGCGCGCCGTGTCGGTCATTTTTACAAGGGGTGTATAAAAAATTGTTAACGAATAAAGTTAAAAGTCTTGAATTTTGGGTCACTTGAAAGCTGCTGCTCCAAACCTCGGATGTGTTTTCCAATAAGACTGTTGGGGTTTTTAAGTAAAAAATCCTCTGCTTTCTTAAAAAAGGTCAGACCAATGCCACTAGAAACCACAATAAGAAGCAAGTACTCTAAAGAGGTCTGGCCAAGGTTACCAATTTTGAAAGGGCGTTTTTTCATACCCCACCATTATAACCTAAATCCCCTCGACTCCATAACATAGGGATAATAATCCTAGTGACTTGTACTTAAACGGACCCCAATATTCAAAACCTTGGATGTCCTCATCATGAGTAACAATTGATAGAGGCACAAGTCCCAAAGTTGGCGACTCAGATTTTCTAACCTCCCGAATCTGTCGTAAGTCCATAGAAACACTGAGAATCCCTTGAGGAATGGCACCTACCTGCTCAAAAGGCAAACTTTCAGCATCCTTTTGGTAGGCCTCTTTAAGATCCTTCTCATAGAACTCCGCCTTAGACCCTGGAAGCTCAGGATATGGCCAGTGGAAATAGGTCATATCCGCTGCTCGTGCCAAGACTCTAAAAGGCCTTTCAGAACCAATCAAATGGGTGGAGGCCAAAAAAGTTAATGAAGTTGGAGGGAAAAGTGTAGTGGCGCGCTTCATAGGACTCATCTGAGTTTTACGAAACATTGGATAAGGAGATTTTAATTTAAAGGGGACCTCTTCCGGTAAGTGAGAAAAAAAGAGCACACGTTTTCCAGAGATCACACCCTCAAAACTAGCAAGCAAAAGATTTTCAAATTTTTTCTCATGAAACTGCCAAAACTGAACTGAGCTCTCTTTATAATCACCACCCAAAAGCAAAAGCCTGCGTTTAAGCTGTGTGGTGAGAAAAAAATCCTGCAAACGGTAGATGGGAGACAAAAGACGAAAGAAATAAAAAGGCACTTCTTCCGGTCCAATGCGTGTTTTTAATTTCTCTTCCGCAGATAAACCCAGAAGATGCAGAAGACTTGAATATTTTAAGTTTTTAGCAACTTGATATTCAGTATTGAGCATCTCACCTAAACGCTGATAGATCGTCTTAAGCCATTTAGGCCCTTGAAGTTCAAAACGCACGCCTTTAGGACGCATGCTCGAATCATAGATTAAAGCCTCGTAACGTTTAATCTCTTCTAAAAAATAACTGTCAAACTCTACGGGAGTAAGAGCAAATACCAAATCCAGATCTGATTCATCTAATAGTTCAGGAAATTTTCTAAGAACCTCTTTTAAATTCTCGAGCGGACTTCTGCCTAAGATTAAGCGCCATTTTTCTGTGGCAAGTTCAATATTGGCCGGGATCAGAAACTGGCGCATATCTTTGAGTTCTGGGATATCGTAATTTTTTCCTAAACGCAAAAATGCCAAAATCTCCATCTCTGATAAAAAGTGTGAGGGATAACTTTCGGCATGAAAACGATAATCATCGATAAGTAAGGTCGTACGATTTCGTTTTAAGGAAATAAGTCCCCTAACAAGCGACATCAGTGAGCGTCCCACAAGGATTTCTTCATAACGATTTTTTAACATGAAATGATTTCCTTTCTACAACCATCATACCTATTTAAAAAGGGACGTAAAGTTTCAGAAAGTGAACCCCTGCTACCCTCTAGCTGCAGCCACAAGAAAAAATCCTGAGGTGTGTTAACGACTGTGACATGTCCCATTTTTTGGGCCAAATCAAATTCCGTAGAACGGTGATGAAGAGGCCCCGAAGAAATATGTTCAGATCCGGCCACTAAAGGTTCAAGAAGAGAATGAATACTTGTTTCAAAACCACCACCCACATAGGCCTTCCCAAAATCTGAATACAGCTCACACAAGATACCTTTGATATTCAGAAAATAAATGTTTCCCTCAGGCAATGAAACACTGCTCTCTCCCAATTCTACTCCATTTTTCAACTCGGATCTGAAGACCTCGAGAATTTCGGGAGTAAGATTATGAGGCAAGACCACTGTTATAAAATCTTTAGGGATATTTTTGAGTAAAAAAAGATCACTGGGCCAAACATTAGCAAAAATCAATCTTTTGCCCCGTGGAAATTTTTCTAATCGTTGTAAAAGCTCGGAATAAAGAAAAAAATCATGGCGCAGCTTTTCATGTCGAGTCAGAATTCTTCGACGGATTTGTTCCATTCGAAAATCATAAGAGTCACCGGAGAGACCCAGTTTTATTCCTTGTTCCTGATCTTTTTCAGAAGCATAAAATATTTTGTCTGACTGTTTGAGAAATTTTTTTTTCATCCATGAGATCTTTTTATGGCGAATGCGCTCTTTTTTAAAACTCACCCATACCATTGAAAGTTTATGCCCTGGTTCCATCGCCCAAACTAAAAAGTCTAAAAAAAGATCATACCTCACAAGAATTAAATGTTTAGCACTGATCCAAGAAGAAAAAGAAAGAAGATAAAAGCTCAACAAGGGGTAACGTAAATAACGTATCTGGGTTGCATGTTTTGCGCCCAACTTCATCATTGTTTTTTCTACACTGGGAGAAAAAAAAACTAACTCCACTTTTTTGCCTAAACCTAAAGCATCATCGATAATACTAGCTACCTGCTGATACTCTCCTTCACTAGAGAATTCAAAACATAAATCGGCATCATTCATTTTTTGCGACAAAGGATCGGAGAGATTTCTTTTTTCAAAGTTTAAACGTTCTTGATAGGCCGGAAGCCAACAAACTAAAAGTCCTAAAAAACGTAATAACGGCAAATAAAAAAAATATAAAAGTAACTTCACGCAATGACCGCCACTTTCAAAACTTCATCCTTGACTTCATCTACTGTTATATTTTCCATACAATAGTGCCGGTCTCTAAAACAGGCCTTCTTTCCTGTAGTAGAACATGGTTTACACCACAGCTCTTTAGAAATGGTCACTGAACTGGCCCCATGTGGAGCAAAACCAAACAAAGGATCAGTGGGCCCAAATAAAGTCACACATGGGACTCCATAAGCTTCAGCAATATGATTCATGCCTGAATCATTTCCCACACAGAGAATAGATTGTTCAAGGATACTCATGGATTCTTTAAGTGTTGTTTTACCTTGCAAATAATGCAACCGATCCGACTCAATGACTTTAAAAGCATCACAAAAAGAATCATCAGGGCCTGCTAAAATGACGTAATGAAAAGTGGTTGCTTCAAGAAGTTTTTGAGTAAGTTCTACAAAAGATTGTACGGGCCAACGTTTATAAAAATAGGAAGCCGATGGTGCGATCACAATATAGGGTCTCGGTAATTGATAAAGAGGAAGCTCAGCTAAAGAAGTCAATTCTTGATGGGGACCATTTCTTAACTCTTCAGTGCGGCAGCGCCCCCTCGAGTCACCAAAGATGGATTCAAAATCCTTAATAATCCTCTCCACCTGGGGCCCAAGCCCAAAAAATTGATTATTCATCCATCTTCTTAAAGTCACACTTTTAATTTTTGTTAAAAAAAATCTCTCCCAACGTCTTTTATCAACAGTAAGGGCCGGTATGGTCCAAAATGAACAACGGAGTCTAAAAGATCTCAGTGTGGCGTGAAGATCAAAAATGAGATCAATAGGTTTTTCTCGATGAAGAGAATGGATTTTATGTTTAAGATCTTTCCACGTCTCCCCTCTTCGATTAAATCCAATGACATGATTAACTTCAGGATGATTTTCTAAAAGAGAGACAAATTCTTGGGAGGTCACAAAACTAATTGTGAGTGTATGGCCCAAAAGAGAGCGCAGCCAGTTGATTGTTGCAGTTTGAAGGACAACGTCTCCCATACTGGAGAAACGCACAAGAAGAATATGCATGGATTAATTATAGAAGTTCAGAGGGGTATGGGAAAGCTAAAAGCTCACAGATCCATGAAAGGAACTGGTCCCGAGGCATGAGTCCCACTTTTCATAATGCTGCTATTGTAATCTTCTCGGTATTCCAGATAGGCCTGCCATCGCTTTTTACCTAAGATCTTTTGCAAGTTTTTATGCAGACTTTCTTCTAAATCCAATACCTGACGTCTGCGATCAAAAGAAGAGAGAGTTTTATGTTTAGAGCTAAAAACAAGATTTATGTTATTAAAAGTCGTCTCTTTGAGTTGTTTCATCTCAGAAATGATCAAGGGTGTGAGTTCAAGCTCTCTGACTAAAAAATCTTCCCTATCCTGCTCCATTTTATCAAAAACTTCCTCAAACTCATAATGACTCATGCCTTGAGACTGAACGTTTTTTGTTTCTGTTTTAACTTGAGATGCCGCCTGAACAGAACTCACTTGATCCTGGATCAAGATTTCGGAAGAAGGAGCTTTCAGAGCTTGAGTCAACACGACTCCTGAGGGGGCCTTGCGTGATTTATAAATAAAATACCCATTCATGACAAGACTTAGGGCCAGAATCAACTTGATCATGATTTCCTCAAAAGCTGGGCCGCTTCTTTTGCAAAATAAGTAAGTATGATGTCTGCTCCCGCCCTTCTAAAACAAAGAAGTGTTTCTAAAATGACCTTATCATTTTCAATCCAACCATTCTGTGCAGCTGCTTTGACCATGGCATATTCCCCACTCACGTTGTAAGCAGCAATGGGTAGGTGAGACGTACTTTTTAAACGATGAATGATGTCCAAATAAGGCAATCCAGGTTTAACCATAAGAATGTCCGCACCTTCAGCTTCATCCAAACGCGCTTCTCTTAAAGCTTCCTCACTGTTGGCCGGATCCATCTGATATGATTTTTTATCGCCTTTTTTAGGGGCCGAATCCAATGCTTCTCTGAACGGGCCATAATAGGCCGAAGCGTATTTGGCACAATAACTCATAATGATCACGCGCTCAAAACCCGCCTCATCCAAAGCACAACGAAGATATCCCACTCGCCCATCCATCATGTCAGAGGGTCCAATGATATCGGCTCCCGCCTTTGCCTGACAAATGGCCTGACGAGCAAGAACTTCTAAAGTCGGATCATTTAAAATTTCACCCGAATGAGGATCAAGCAAACCATCATGCCCCTCTGATGAATAAGGATCAAGAGCGATATCTCCCATGATCATCATCTCAGGCAGCGCTTGTTTGATCGCACGAATGGCACGAGCATTAATACTTTCTGGATTATAGGCTTCCCGTGCATCAGGCGTTTTTAGTTTTTCATCAATCACAGGAAAAAGAGCAATACATTTGATCCCAAGTGCAAATAATTCTTGGACCTCAATAAGAAGATTATCTAAACTAAGCCGGTATTGCCCAGGCATGGATTTAATGGCAATTTTCTGATTTTTACCATCTATTACAAATAACGGAGCGATAAGATTTTGAGCAGAAAGATGATTCTCTCTAACCATGGAACGTAAGACTTCGGTTTGCCTATTTCGACGTGGACGACTTAAAATTTTCATATCAAGACCTCTGCAAAGATTTAAAAACCAAGGCATACATCTGAATCTGTTTCATCATGGCGGCAAGTCCATTTGAGCGATTCATAGATAAATGTTCCGTAATACCCACTTCCTTTAAAAAATCTGGTCTCGTGGCCAAAATCTCATCGGGAGTGGCATCGTTATAAACATTAACCAAAATACCGACAATGCCTTTAACTAAAATGGCATCCGAATCACCATAAAAATAAACTCGCCCATCTTTAAACTCTGGATAAAGCCATACTTGGGACTGACATCCCTTCACTTTATATTTGTCCTCACGTTTGTCTTCTGGGTAAACAGATAAGCCTTTACCAAGCTGAATAAGCTCTTTATAGCGGTCTTCCCAGTCTTTAAACTGTAAAAAACGTTCTTTTATCTGAGTCGTTCTCTCTAACATATTCACAAGATATCCCTCACTTATAAGGCGAGTATCCCCTTCTTAAAAGAGATAGTCAAAAACTCAATAAAAACAAGTGAACTTTTTAAAGAAATTTACTCAATAAGCCGAAAGAGAGGAAGAATTTGCCAGGGATAATATGGGAACAATTGATCTAAAACCACTAACCAAAGAGACTATCGAGCAGCTGGCCCTTGATAATCACGACCTATGGATGATAAAAATCGGCGAAGATATCCAAGGTCCATTTGAAAGTGAATCTTTAAAACATTACGCTGCTGACAATGAATCTTCTTTTGACAATGCTTTTGCCACACGTATTGATCAATATGATTGGCAACCCTTTTTCTCCCACGCTCTTTTTCAAAGACGTAAACCGGCCGTCATTGATGCGGCCAGTGCTACTTACAAAGGTCCCTTTTGGATCATGATCCATGGAATGAAATCTGTCCCACTTTCTAAAGAAGATATCGACCGTAAGATAGACATGAATCTTTTATCGATGACTGACCTCATCTCCTGTGATGATGGACAAGAATGGAAAAAAATTCATCAGATCGAACTTTATGAACGCCGCGGACACAGGCCCACAGATCTTCCACTGGCCCCTTTGGAGTCAAGTTTTGAGCAGGCCAAACTTGAACTAGTGGAACAAATTGAAAACAACCAAGCATCAGGAACTTTATCTTCTCAGGAAGGCCTCGCATCGTTGGCCTACTTGAGTCACGATACATCAGTTACAAAAGTGATCATCGACGATATTACCCTAGACTCTGTTCAAGAAACGGAAATCAGCCGCTCCCTAAAGTGGGCCGTGCCTACGGCCATTGCCGGCTGTATTGTTTTAGTTGTGACAGGTATGTATGTTTTTTCCCCAGATAAGGGGACCCTAGAGATGGCCTCATCTCAAGAAGCTCCTGAGGTTATTGTTCCCACTCCGGCCAATCCAAGACCTATTCAGCGTACTCCAGAAAGATCCCCCTCAAGTCATGGGCGCTCACTTCTAGATGCCGGGAGGAATGCGATTAACTCTCCTCGTTATCAACCCACTTCGCACTCCCAATATCCCACTCATGTTGAAACTCATCAAAACGATCATCATCCAGGACCAGAACAGATGCCCGAAACAGACCCCATGGAAGATATGGATCGAAATCCGGCACAAGAACATTCATTGGTTAATGGGGCCAATAACAATAATGAAGAAGGCATGACCGTAGATGAGGCCATGAGTGCTGGAAATATTCCTGTTCCTGATCAACCCCAAGAAGCTCCGGTTATGGAAGAAGCTTCTGATTTTTAGAAACGGCGCGTTTTCCTAGACACATTTTAGGTTTGGCCGTAATTCTAATATATGATTCTGAATGAACTTAAATCCCACTTTAGATCCCCTGAAACTCCCGGCAGTATTTTTCTTTCCTTTGAAGGTATTGAAGGCTCGGGAAAAACCACTCAAATAAAAGAAATAGAAAAATATGTTATGGAGCGAGGTTATCGCACCCTAACTTTACGTGAGCCAGGTGGTACCGTTTTTGGTGAAAAATTGCGTGAGGCCATTCTAGAAAGCACAGAACCTCTTCACCCGCTTGCCGAGTGTCATCTTTTTTTAGCTTCTCGTGCCCAACTTTTAAAAGAAAAAATCCTTCCTTTTCTCTTAGTCCCTAAGTCAGTGGTGATCCTAGATCGATACATTGACAGCACCCTCGCTTACCAAGGCAAGGCACGTAAACTAGGATATGAAACTATTCTTGATCTCCATAAATTTAATCCTCTTAATCTTCTTCCTCATCGCACCTATTTTTTAGATATTTCTTTAGAGACATCCATGGAAAGACAGGCGGCCCGTGGCTCTAAAAAAGATTATTTCGAGTCAGAGAAACACGAATTTTATTTGCATCTTATTGATGGCTATCGAGAAGTGGCCACCCTCTTTCCTGAAAGAATTTTAAAGATCAACGCCAATGTTAAACCGGATGATCTTTCGGCCAATATTTTAAAAGATCTGGAGCAATTCCTGTGAATATTCACGACATACTTCTTAAAAAGGCTCAATCTCAAGGTCTTGGCCACTTTTATATTGTAGAAGGTCATGAAGCGTTGAATTTTGTGCAGACATTTATCCGTGATTATTACTCTCTGATTGAAAACTTTAAATACTCATCTCACAATCTTTTAGATTTCCCTGATGTTTTTGTTTTAGGCAATACAGGCCACGAAGAAGAAAAAGAAAACAAACCTTTTACGGTGGTTGAATCAGAAACTCTCTCTCGTTTTTTTGAATTTAAACCGGTTCAAAATAAAAGAAAATTTGCCGTCATCACAGAGGCAAGTCGCATCACGAACATGGTGGCCAACAAGTGGCTCAAACTTTTAGAAGAGCCTCAAGGCGAAAGTACCATCTTTTTGTTAAACCCTGATGGAAAAAAACTAATGGACACTATACATTCAAGGGCCATCCATCTACGTTTAAAAAATCCCATCACTGTTCCCGATGAAACAGAATGGAATGATTTTATTTCTCAAGTTAAAGAAAAAAGTCTCGTGCAGTTCCTGGAAACTTTTTCCCGTGGTGAAATAGAATTAAGCACACTCATCAGCAAATGTGTCTTGTGGGAATCAAAACAGATCGGCCAGCTCGACGCAAAAAAAGCTCTAGAAGATTGGATAAAAAATTACCAAGAGATGGATACGTTTCATCAACCAACTGCAACAAAATGGACTCTTTTTTATTCCTATCTTAATCAGTACGTTTTACCGCGCGCGAGTCATTGACATACCACGGAAATTCTCTCAAAATACTTCCATGACCATTAATCAAAACACAGAAGAGGAAATCCTTCCTACTGTGGATCGTATATCTGAAGATGAATCTTCAGAAAGATCGGCTGAACAAGAATCAACCGACGAAAAAGAGAACCGAGAAGACACAAGATTCAAAGAAGGACAAATCCTCCGCTTTGTTCGTGTGCGTTTCCCAGGAAATTCTCGTTCATTCCCATTTCTTATCGGCAAACGTCGAATTGAATACGGCCAAAAAGTGGTTGCGATGTCCGATCGTGGCATGGCCGTTGGTTATGTAAATTCATTTCCCTACGATGTTGAATTCAACAAAAGCATGCTTCCTGTACGAAGCATTTCAAAAGTTGCCACAGACGAAGATATAGTCAAAGACAAAGAAGCTTATCATCAGCAAAAAAATGCCGAAAATATCTGTAATGACCTCATTGAAGTTTACCAACTGGACATGCATTTAACTCACGTTGAGTTTACCTCTTTTGGTAAAAAGGCCGTGTTCTATTTTATTGCTCCGGCACGAGTAGATTTCCGTGATCTAGTCAAAGAACTCGTTGGAAAATTAAAAACCCGAATCGAACTTCGCCAGATTTCAGTTCGTGACCGTTCTGCCGCCATTGGTGGAATTGGTCCATGTGGTCTTGAACTTTGTTGTTCCTCATTTCTGACTAAATATGGAAATGTGGGTATCAAAATGGCAAAAAACCAAGACCTCACTCTTAACTTCTCCAAGCTCAATGGAGTTTGTGGCCAACTTAAATGTTGCCTCCAGTACGAAGATGATGTTTACCGAGACAAACGAAGTCGACTACCCAAAGAGGGAGAGTTCATCGTTACCCATAATAATGACATGGGACGCGTGGATCGCCTGCATCTTTTAAATGAACAGTTTGTGATGATGACCAACCGGGGAATCCGAAAACGTTATGTCATCGATATGTATAAAGAATCTATTTCAAAAGAAGACGCCAAATTTCCAAATGAGTTTGAGAGTGTTTCTGATGAAACTCATAAAGTCATTGGCCTGGAAGAACTTGAAACACGTAAGGCCCGGGTCGAACAAACTGAAATTAAATCTTATAAAGACATTGGTAAAAAATATGCTGATACCATTTTTGAAGATCTTTTTGGTGAAAAAACTCTAGATTACGCTCTACCAGAAATTGAAGAACCTGACACTGGGGTTTCACGAAAAGTGATGACTCCAGATGAAGAGGAAGAGATATCTTACACTCCTGATGAAGATGAAATGCTTCCAGATGATGATGAGTCACTTTCACATCATCAGCGGCCAAGACAAAATTATAATACAAATCAAGGCCACAATAATAACAGACCTCCACAAAGGGATTCAGCTCCTCGTGCTGCTAACCCTCAGGATAACCGGAACCGCAATCAAGAAAGAAGACCTCAGCCTCAGCGAAGTGAAGGCCGCGGTAATGGTCCACAAAACCCACCTCGAGATCAAAATCGCGGAGGGAGTCAAGGCGGACAACCTCAAGGACGTCGTCCTCGGTAGTCTATGAGGATCCTCCATACTTCTGACTGGCACCTTGGAAAAAAACTTTTCAAACTTGATCGTTCATCTGAACATGAGCATTTTTTATCCTGGCTCCTGAAAACCCTTATTGAGCAAGAAATCGATCTTCTGATCATTGCCGGTGATATCTTTGATACTCCTACACCACCTCATCAGTCTCTTGAGATGTTTTATAATTTTCTTCATGAAATCTCGATAAAAACAAAAACTGAAACATTCATCATTGCTGGCAATCATGATTCAGGTTTATTACTTGAAGCACCTGCAAGACTTCTTTCATTTCATCGAGTGAAAGTATGGGGAAAACTCTCACCTGATCCTAAGGATCACTGGGTTAGGTTTGAGAAAAATAACGAGACCCTAGATATCTGCGCCCTTCCATTTTTCAGATCTTATGAACTTCTGCCTCAAGGAGAAGGAGATGCTCTCGAAGCGTTAAAAAAATATTTTTCTAAAGAAAAAAATGGACCTCAATTATTAATGCTTCATCATCTGGCCGGTATTTTTGAGGCCGCTGGTTCTGAACAAGTAATCTCCTTAAGTGGGGTCGAAACCATTCCTAAAGATCTTCTCACAAGTTTTGACTATGTTGCCCTTGGACACATTCATAAACCCCAACGGATTGGAGAAGGCATGTATTATTCAGGCTCACCCATTCCCCTACGGTTTTCAGAAGGCAAAGAAAAATCTGTGGTCATTTTAAATCTCAATGAGAAAAAGATGACATGCGAAATTTATGCCATTCCACTTTCTCGTCAACTACTCATCATCAAGGCCACGGACGAAAACTGGAGAGAAAAAATTCAAGCACTAGAGATTCAAGGAACATTGCCACCAATGGCCGAAGTCCAGATCACTTTAGAAACCCCAAGGTCTGGTCTCATTGAAGAGATCAAAGTTGAATTAAATAAAAAGGGCGTAGAACTGCTCTCCTATCTTCCCTCATTTAATGGCCAGGAGAAGAGTAAAAAAAGAAACCATAAACTTTTTGAACTCTCTGCCATGGAATTATTTGAAGAGTTTTATCTGACCAAATTTCCTGATTCTGAAATAGTACCCGCAGAACTTAAAGCTGATTTTGCTAAGCTCATAGAAAAGGTGAAACATGCGCCTTCTGAGACTTAAAGTTAAAAATATCGCCTCCTTTCGAGGTGAACACTCCATAAATTTTTCAGATATCCAAAACCAGGGCCCTTTATTTGCCCTTACCGGTGAAACAGGTTCAGGAAAATCCAGCATCCTCAATGCCATAGGCCTTGCTTTGTATGGACAAGTTTATAAAAAAAACGTCAATCAACTGGATGTGGTGACCTTAGGTGAAAAAGAAGGCCAGATTGAGCTTATCTTCCAAATTAAGGGCAAATACTACCTTTCAACCTGGAAAGGACGAGTGCTCAAACAAAATGGTGAACCCTATGCCATTGCCCAGACTCCTATCAGAGAAATCTATACTCTTGAGGGATCCGATTTTGATTCGCCTAAAAACATCAGCACCAAAAAAGTCGAAGAATTAATCAATCTTGATTTCGAGCAATTTTGTAAATGTATTATTTTGAATCAAGGAGAGTTTGCTAAATTTCTCATGAGTAACTTTACGGAACGAAAAGAGATCCTAGAAAAACTTTATCCCGGAGAGATCCTTGAGGGCCTTAACCGCGAACTAAAGTTTGATCTTGATGAACATGAAAAGAAAATGGCGGCCATTGAAAATGAACTAGGCACTCTTAAAGGAGATGAACTTAACTTTGAAGAATTGATTAAAGAACGGGATGATTTGAGTGTGTCATTAAAACTCCACGAAAATTGGTTCACTCACTTAAGTCAGCTTGAGATGCACCTCTCTTCCCTTTCTAGCTACCACGTTCGTTATCAAGAAAATCTTAAAAAGGTCCAGCAAAATAAATCAGAACAATCTGGCCTTACCACCCTTTTTAACAACCTTCTTAAAGAGACCGAACTCATATCCCTTGAGTTTGACAAAGTTAGTGATGAATATAGTCACGAGTTCCCTAAACTTCAGGAACTTCTTATTACTGAAGAAAAACAAAAACATCTGGAAGAGGCCTTAAGAGAACATTCTCAACGTTCCCTTAAAATGAATTCTTCCCTGTCTGAGACTAAAGAGCGGCTAAACACACTGCATTTGAAAAAAATCCAGTGGGACCTTAAAAAGGGACAATTCGTTTTTCATTTTCCCGAAGATCTTTTAAAAAAGCATCATGGAATATTAGGCCCATTATGTGACGTTTTTAATGAAAAAGAACTTCTTGAAAAAGAATTAAAATTAAAAAGCGACAACATTCTTCATGTTGAAGTCCAAGGCAAAGAGATCAAAACTCGTTTGCAGCTCCTAATGAATGAAAAAAAGGATCTTCCCGATAATCCGTCTGAGATTCTTTTGGGGCTTAATGCAAAAAAGAAAATTCTAAAAACAGAATGGGATAAAAAACAAAAAGCTGAAGGTCGGTATGGGGAGTTAATAAAACAGAAAGAAGATCTTGCTCAGGAGTCTTGCCAAGTAACATCCAGAAAAAACGATTTGCTTTTAAATAAAAAGAGTATTGAACAAGAAGTCACGCCACTTGAAACAATCATAAAACTCCATCATTTCATTTTGGCCATAGAAACGTGTTTTAATCATCCTGACATTGCAGAATCTGGGAACTGTCCCGTTTGCCACAGTCATCTATCCGCAAAAGAATGGGCTGAACTAAAAAAATGTTCTCAAGGACAAGAAATAGAAAAAAGTAAAAAAGATTTAGAATTACTTAAAAGAACATTTATCTCTTTAGAAGAAGAACTTAAGCTTTTAGATAAAAATCTTCTCTTCTTAACAACACAAATGCTTAAGAACACCTCAGAAATAGATCAAAACAATGAGGACAGACTAAAGATCATCCCTGACTTACTTGAAGTCGAAACTCAACTACAAAAAGCTCAAAAGTCGTCTTCGGATCTTGAAAATATCAATAAACAGATCTCTCGTGAGGAAACAGAACTCAAAAAAGCACGGGACCAATACCTCATGCTTAAAAATGAGTTTTCCGAAAAAAACCAATATGAAAACGAACTTAGTGAACGTCTTTCATCTTTTAAACAAGAACTCGACTCCATGATTGAGTCACAACTCACAAGGCCCATTGTCGATAAAATCAAAACTGACAAAAACCTTATGGACCAATTTCTTCTCCATGAAGGTCAGGGAGAAAACATTCATAAAGAAATGGCCTATTACCAAGATGAAGAAAAAAAATCTAGTATTGATAAGTTTCAGCTCGATCAAGAGATTGAAGTACTTAAATCTCAAGTCACAAAGGGCAAAACGATTTTAGAAGCAGAATTAAAAGGCCAGAAGGCCTCTGACATGATCAATATTCTGACTAAAAAGAAAAATACTATTCATGATTCTAAAACCCGTAAAGATCAAGAACTAAAAAAACAAGAGATGCTTCTTAAGGATCATCAAAGCCGTTTATATTCTTTAGAAGAACTGGCCCGAGATTTTGATCTCCAATTTAAAAAAGAAAAACATGCCCTTCAAGATAAAGCATCAGAAATGCTGGGGACACTATCTCTTGAATATCAAGAACTGAACCTTAAATTTAGACACCTGGACATTGATTTCTTGACTCCTCATGAACTGGTTTCACAAATAGTTCTTTTACTCTGTGATAAAAAAAATGACTTAAAAGAAAAAACTCAAGCTCTCCAGATGAAGTATGCCGGCATCTTGGCCAATCTAGGCCTGTGGGAGAAACGTCAGGACAAAATAGCAGTGCTAGACGAGCAAAAAAGGAATCTTCAAAAAGATTTTTTACGTCTTCAAAACTTATTTGAAGTTTTGGGTAAAGATGAATTGCGCACTTTTGTTCTTTCTCTTGTTGAAGAGAACCTCATTACACAAACGAATGATGAACTTCAAAAACTCTGTCAGGGTCGTTACGAGATTATTCATCAATCTCGCCGTATGCGTATGACTCCTGAATTTTATATCTTAGATAAATTTCGTGAAGGTGGATTACGTAAAGTTTCTACTCTTTCTGGTGGTGAGACATTTATGGTTTCACTTGCCATGGCCCTGGCCCTGGCCGAAATGACCCGAGGTCAGGCCGAAATAGATACACTTTTTATCGATGAAGGTTTTGGAACTCTTGACCAAGACTCCTTGGAAGATGTGCTCGATATGCTCAAACAAATTCAAACACGAGGACTTATGGTTGGAGTCATCTCACACATTAAGGCCCTCACTGAATCTCTACCCGTTAATCTTTACTTAAACAAAAAGGCCGACGGCACATCTAGCATTCAAGTTCGCTATAACTAGATTCAATTTTTTAAAGAATGCGACGTATTAATTTTACACAAAATCTAGTATTTCCTCATTGTTTCTGACATTAGAATCTTTCTTTTTCACAAACTGATTTGCTCAATCTAGACTTTCTCGACTTTAGACCCATTTGTGAAAAAGACACCAAGGAGATCCCATGAAAGGATTGAGCTTATTTCTGATGATGACCTTCGCTGCGCCAACGATGGCAAACATAGGTCACAAACCACATCTCGATCTTGAGATGAATTCCGATGAGTACCGCCACATTCTTAGGAATACAAAATCAGGTTTTGAAACAGCTCCAGATCCAGCTGTTGAAACAGCACTTAAAATCGGAGAACGACTTAGTAAATGGATCGCCCTCGTCAATGCCACTCGATCCAATGAGACGGCGATTCGTTTAACCTCTCAGGCCACTCGTCGTGGAATTCCCATCGATAAACCAAATACGTATTCTCCTTCAATTATTGAAAAAGAAACGGCTACTTTGATGAGCGAACTTCCATCTACCATAAAAGAGATTATCACCAGCACTGATGAACTCCCCTCAGATATTCCAATAGATGATGAGACTTTTATCATTCACGCTCGAAAGCTTGATCGTAACTATCAAAGTGCTGCCCGTTATAAGTCACTTATCCAGTGGAGAAGTGAATACATTGAAGCGGCAAAAGACGATGTTCGTGGATACTATTATTTAACTTCAAATAAAATCACAAATGTTGAACTCATTGATATTAGGACTATCCCTTTAGACAAAATTGCACCTCTCAAAGTGGCCCTGTCCCAAATCTGTTTAAACTCAAATGAAGCTAATTGCCGTCATAAAGTGGATAAGGCCTTTGAAAATAATAAAGTCGCCGAGTTGTATTCAAAATATTTTCCCAACAGTAAAAAAATCTGGGATGCCTTTTTTGTTATCCCACTTACTGGCCGCCGTAATGATGTCAATTGGTCAGGCACAATGATGACCGTTCCATTTAATACTCCTAAAATTGAGAAATTCATTGCTTACCTTCAAGACAATATTGAAGATGAATTCCGTTTTACTGACTGGGGACTTAAAATTAGTTTTGGAAACTTCACTCTTGGACCACGTTTAGTGTTCCAACCAGGTGTAGTTCCTCACGTAAATGGTCTTGGTGGAAATGAAATCGTGATGGATTCAAATCAGCCCATTGAAGAGTATGAATCACAGTGGACTATCCGCCATGAGTTTGGCCACGTCATTGGTCTTCCTGATTGTTACCATGAGTTTTATGATGTTTCTCAACAGGCATTCGTAAACTATCAATTGGATATCACAGATCTTATGTGTAGCCGCGCTGGCAATATGAATGAGCGCATTTATAACGAACTAAAAAGAGTCTATCAATAATGAAAACACTCCTGCTGCTCTTGCCATTAATGCTCATCTCTCTGGCCCATGCTCATGATAAACATGATTGGCGTTTAGATGTTATGGCGTATTTATCGCTGGAGTATCAGGGGCCTTTAGTTATGGCCCATCATAAAAGCGTTCAAGTGGCAAAATCCATTGAATTAGATATGACCTTTTTTAAAGAAAAACTTAAAGTTTTCTCAAGCTCAAAAAGAGATTCAACCAAAGGTCTGGATCGCTCTCGTGACATGCTAAAAACGGAGTATCAAAAACTTGGTTATGACGTTTTTTTCCAACCATTTGGTACAGGTACAAACTTCATCGCCGAAAAAAAAGGCAAATCAGCTCCGGGAAGAGTGTTGATTCTTTCTTCCCACATCGACTCCTTTGGAAACTTAGGCGCTAACGATAACGGAACAGGTACCATTGGTCTGTTAACCGCGGCCAAGATCCTTGCTAAAAAAGACTACTCTCACACTATCCGCATCCTGGGCTTTGACCGTGAAGAAGATGGATTGTTAGGTTCAGACGCTTACGTCGCCACTTTAAATAAGGCCGACATCATCGGAAACATCAACTTTGAGATGATGGGTGTAAACTCCCGCCAAGATGGTGCTTTCCACGTGATTGATTGTAATCGTATGGAGTCAGTCTTTTTAAGTGTCGCTATTAAAGAAGCGATCTCTTCACAAAACCTCGCCCTTCAAGTTGTTGAGACCTGCACGAATCGAAGCGATCATGCCTCTTTTTGGCGTAAAAAAATTCCAGCGATCGTGATCTCCGAAAACTTTTTTGGTGGCGATCCTGATCCTTGTTATCATGAGTCTTGTGATGTGATGGACGAGAGGCTTAATTATAATTATATGGAAAAGATTCTATCTGCCGTCGTTGAGGCCTCAGAAAATCTACTTAAGTAACTGAAATCGTGTTTATTCTTATGTGTATAAACCTTAGGCATCACCTATAACTTCTTCTACCTTATACATAAAAAAGTCTCATTTCGCCTATAATGAGTTTATGAAAACATTTGTGACATTAATCCTTCTTTGTGTTTTTTCCACTCAGGCCTTTGCTGGCTTCAATGGAAGAAAAGACCTTGATAAAGAGATCGTCGAAGACATTAAGGGCATGGATAAACTAAGAGATTTCAGGGTCTATCTTAATAAACAAATCACCATTACCTTTGTTGAAACTGAAAAAGTGAAAACAGAGATCATCACTTCAGAGGTTAAGGGTAAGATCATTTTGGATGAAACAAAATATATCGAAGAATACAAAAAAAATCGTTACGGTAACTATGGAATGGGGCCATCAGAGAGACACTATGTGTATGTTTCTTTTGATAAAAGATGCCAACGAAAAGAATGTGCCCTAACTTTCCTTGATAACGAGGGAAAATATGAACTGACTCAGGTTCCTCAAGAGGGTGCTCAGATCAAATATGGAACCTTTGGTTTTGAAGAAAAGAAAACATACCTAACTTTTAAATCAACGGAACTTGAAGAGATCACAAGAACAAAACACTACGCTCCTGGTTTTGATTAACCCCTTCTAAGTCATTCCTACATGGCGTACCAACATGTTGGTACAGAATCTTCTGACTCGACGCGCAATTCTAATAATGTTGCTACACTTTCTATAACAAAATAAATTTTAAGGAGAACCTCTCATGAAACATTTAGCACTGTTGACAATCATTCTTGCTGCTTCAACTTCGGCCTTCGCAGGCAGAAGAGCTCTTAATGAAGAAAATTATGCACAAATTTTGGCCACTGGAAAACAAGACATGCTTCGAGTCTACCTTTCGAGTAAATTAACGTTAGAAAAATCATCCTCCTCAACACA
>CAMCZE010000021.1 GCA_945885655.1 Bacteriovorax stolpii
TTTCAAAAAAAACGGGTATTGAGGTTAGATTCCTTGAAGTTATGCGAATTGGCCATGCTCTTGGGGTTCAAGAGAACCAATTTATTTCAGCTCGTGAAATGACGGCCAAAATTCAAACTCGACATACATTAAAAACAATCACTAAAGGGGCAGATTCCACATCTTTTAATTACCTCACTCAAGATGGTGCCCAGATTGGTTTTATTGCATCTGAATCTCAGGCCTTCTGTGGCCAATGTTCAAGATGGAGGCTCTCCGCTGATGGTATTATGCGTGCCTGCCTATTTAAAGATGACGGGCTTCCCATTCAACATAAAACACCTCTTGAACGGGAACTTATTTTTAAATCTCTACTGGGTATGAAACCTTTTATGCGACCGGCGCAAGTGAGTCATGTTATGAATGCAATCGGAGGATGAAAATGAAATCAATTAATATTCAATATTATGCTTTATTAAGAGAACAGGCGGGACTTAAAGAAGAAAACTTAAAAGTTCAATGCCGTACTTATGGAGAACTTTATAATCATCTCCAAGAGAAGTATCTGTTCACACTACCCGCTGAAATGATTCAAGTTGCGGTCAATGATGAGTTCGCGCTTCTCCATCAGGAGATTTCAGACGGTGCTCGCGTAGTCTTTATTCCACCAGTTGCCGGGGGTTAAGTTGTTTAGCCTCACCTCTTCTGCCATTAATCGAGAGTCCCTCATAAAAGATCTGTCTAGTGATAAGTCCGGAGCTTTTGTGTCCTTCGAAGGCTGGGTCCGAGACCATAACCAAGGAAAAAAGGTTTCATCACTTGAATATCAAGTTTATGAAGAGCTTGCCAAAAAAGAAGGACATAAAATTCTTCAGGAATCTATACATCTTTTTAATCTTCATCATATCGTATGCACACATCGATATGGTCATCTACAACTGGGAGAAATTGCGGTATGGATTGGTGCTACGGCCACTCACAGAGATGATGCTTTTAAGGCCACTCGATTTGTTATTGATCAAATAAAATGCAGACTTCCTATTTGGAAAAAAGAACATTATTTTGAACAAAAACCTGAATGGGTTTTCTGTAAAGACCACCATACTCATGTGCACTTTCATGAAAAAGATTATTACCAAAAACAAAAAAATATCGTAAACCAACAATCTCTCTTTGATGCTCAAGTCCTGGTGGTTGGCGCAGGTGGACTGGGTTGCCCACTCCTTCAGGCACTAACCACAGCAGGAGTTGGCCGCATTGACATCGTTGACCATGACATCATTTCAATTTCAAATATTCACCGACAACCGTTATATTCACCAGAAGTCGTGGGAGAAAAAAAAGTCACTGTTGCGCAGAAAAAACTTGCCGCACTCAATCCTTTCATTCATGTGCAAGGCCATGATCTAAGATTAGAGTCTAAGAATGTTGAAAAACTCATACTGGGAAAAACTCTCATTTTAGATTGTACGGACAATCTTGAAACAAAATATCTACTGCATGATGCTTGTTTTAAGCTCCGCATTCCACTTATCTCGGCCAGTATTTATCAGTTTGAAGGTCAGATCAGAACTTTTATTCCAGGTGAAAATTCTGGTTGCATGAGGTGCCTTCAAGATAAAACGCCAGAAGATTCAAAACTTGGTAACTGTAATGACTTTGGAGTTTTGGGGTCGGCCGTTGGTTTTTTAGGTAATCTTCAGGCCAATGAAGCAATCTTATATCTTCAAAATAAACAAAATAATTCAATAGAATCTACTTTTTATTTTGACCTTAAGACTCTATCGCAAATGAGAATAAAAAACTTCGTAAAAACTAACTGCCTCACCTGTAAAGGACAAGTCGACCTAATCGTTGATGATTTAGAGATCTCAGTTCAGGATCTGTATCGTAGAGATGCGAAAATGATCGATTTAAGAGATCAAGAGGATTCTATAATCTTAGATTATATCAACTTAAATAAAATGGTTGTTCTATACTGCCATCGAGGTATTCGAAGTAAGGCCATCGTAAAAGAGATGAGGGCCAGAGGATATTCTCATTTTTATTCGCTCAGAGGGGGTGCTGATTCTATGTCTCATCATCGGCCTATTTCTTAAGACCTTCGTAAAGGAACTGATTTAAAGGTCTGAAGGTTTTAAAGTATTTATCTACCCGTTTACCAAAACCTGGTTTCAAAAAGTCATTCACTTCAAGAGGATAAGACATTGTAAAACTTTTATATTTTAAAAGTTCCACGTACTCATTTTCTGCAGAAAATCCTTTAGGGGGACGCTTAAGCATATGTTCAGTATCGAGAGCAGGTAATTTTTTATTTTTCAAAAGTTTTTCTAACTCGTGCCCGTGTTCAACAATATGACGACGAATTTTAATCAGCTTATCTGCTTCAGGCATCCATAGACCAGCGGCGACGAACACTTTGTTCGGAGACACATGAAGATAATAACCTGGCAGACCACCCTTCTTCCCACCATACGCAAAGTAGGCACCAAAATTATCCTTATAAGGGGACTTATTATCACTAAAACGAGTGTCTCGATTAATACGGAAGGTACAGTTTTCTGGCACTAAAAAAGGTAAGTCCTCCTCCCAATCACTCATTCTTGTAATGATCTCCTGGACTAAAAACTCAAATTGCTTTTTTGCATCTAGATATTCTTCTTTATGAGCATGCATCCAAGTCGTGTTGTTATTTTTTTTAATTTTTTTCAGGAAACTTATAATGTTTTTCATCGGATATAAAATATCAACTCACTCAGTTCCTTTAAAGTCGCCCTGCACTTTAAACGAAGATAAAACTCACGAAGGCAACACGGAGCACTGAAACATACTGAATCCATGAGAGATGAATCTTGAAATAATTCCTTCTGTTGGGAAGCGTATGGTTTATGTTGAATTTAATGCCGTTGTTTCGTTGGAGAAATAAAGCTATAACAAATATGTTACACAAAACTTTTAAATAAAACATACGAGGAGTCACATGAAAAAATTTTTATTTGCTGCCCTTCTTCTGGCCACAACGATCGTGAATGCCGAAGTTATTACTGTATTAGAAGCTGATCTTTCTGTTCTTCGAACACGTCGCACGAATGTAGAAACCCGTTTCCACATGGACACAATGACTCGTGAAGGTTACGTAAAAATAAATGTTTCTGAAGAACGTTACGTGTATTCTGGTGGGCCTTATGACTGGTGTACAGGAATGCCAGGGCGTTGTTATTCTCGTCCTTACAGACAACCCACATATGTAACTATTTATTCAACAACTGCTAAGGTTCAAAACCTTGAACTTATTGATAATAAAGTTGTTTATCACGGAAGAGATGGAGATGTTGAATGTGGAACATTAGGAGTGAGCCGAGTTTTAAGAAGACCCACTCTTTATCTTTCTGGCAAATGTGAATTCACTGGAAAAGTATTCAGTGCAGGCACTCACAGTAAAGTTGTTGTAACTTTAAAAACGAAATAATTCTCAATATCTTAAAGATCATCCTAAATGGGGATGATCTTTAAGAAAAAAACATTCTCTTTTTAGTTTAGTCATCATCTCTATATTAAATTTATCATTCCTCAGCGGCGACACCCTCAACCGAAGGGAAGAATTGTTGTTTATGCCCTATAACATGCCCGGCCTCGATCCCCGTTCCTAACTGATCTAAAGAAAATATATTCTCAGGTAGATTCAATGAAACTCTCACCTTTTCCATAGTATGTGGGGCAAATGGATGAAGCATAATCATGAGGTTCTTCAGTACATAAAAACAGCTATAGAGTGCATCTGATCGGCTTTCGATTGGCTGCCTGTCATCGTGAGGTTTAAACTGAACAAAAAAACTGTTAATAAGGCGAGCATAATTTTCAATGGCAAATAGAAGTGTCGAATAATCCGCTTTTTCCATTTGTTTTAGATATTTTTGCACAATTTGCATGGTTTCTTTTTCGGCCTTCTCTAAAAGTTTTCCGGCCGGAACCTTTCCGTCAAATTTTGAATGAACGGCCGAGATAGGCTTTTCAATGGCAGCATTAAGCGGACCAGCTAAAAATTTATTTCTTTCAAGCAGTGTATTAAAATCAAAATTTGAAGGTTTATCTGCAAGGCTTAATAAGGCCAAAAAATATCTCACTTGATCCGGATCATAAGCAAATTGATCTAAGAGTTGATCGGCACTATAGAAATTTCCACGCGACTTACTCATCTTCTCACCATCGACCATAAGATGGAAGCAACCCAAAATTTCGGAAAACTGATAATCTCCTGCTCCTGGCTGTTTATGTGGATCAGCTTGAGATCCAAGCCACATGGCTCCCTGCATGAGCACATAAAAATAGACGTTGTCTTGACCCAAAAACTGAAAGATTTTCCCTTCTGGATCTTTCCAAAATCTTTCGTACTCGTTATCAGGCCTACCTTGATTCTTAAGAGCAACCTTAGAAAATGAAATAGGAGCGATTAAAGAATCAGGCCATACATAAAGAGTTTTACCCTCCATTTCGGGGTCTAGCTCCTTAGGCATCGGAATTCCCCAAGAAACATCTCGAGATATTGAACGATGTGCCCAACCATCAAGAAGAGTGCAAGAGATGCCTTTGTCCTCAAGAAGTTTTAATGTGGAATTAAAATCGTTTTTATTTTCAAACTGCACAACTACTTTTTTTCCAGGAGCATATCGGCTTGAGTGCTTTGGAAGAGAAGGGCGAAGTTCTTTAAAAAGTGGTTCATGAACATTATCAAACTGAAATGCTGGCTGAACTGTTCCGAAAACTTCGCTAAACACTCCTTTACGCCATTTATTTTGTTTGGACTTAATCCAATCAACTAATTGATCAGAAACTTTCCACATATCAAGCCACCAGTGAACCGTGTCTTTTAAAAAAGGAGACGCATCACTCAGGGAGGACTTTGGATTAATCAGTTGACTTGGATCATACTGCATACCACAGACGTCACAGTCATCAGAATAAGCGGATTCATTGGTGCAATTTGTATTAGGACATTTGCCGGTAACATTTCGATCTTGAAGAAATCGATTCATTTTAGGATCAAACCACTGTTTTGTGGTTTTTTTCTCAAGCATATTATTTTTATAAAGCTTACGGATAAATTCTTGGCTTAAGGCCGAATGAGTCGGAAAACATTCAGGACGTGAAGTTCCAGAATAAATATTCAAAGACACGCCGTAACGATCTAGAGTGTGTTTTTGTTTTGCATGAATGTCATCAATGAATTCTCTAACTGATTTTCCATTTTTAATCGCTGCCACTTCTGAAGTTGATCCATGATCATCAGTTCCACAAACATAAAGCACATTTTCTGAACCAATCATCATACGCATATAACGTGCCAAAATGTCGGCCGGAATATGGGCACCGGCCAGGTGACCCAAGTGCAAAGGGCCGTTGGCATAAGGCATGCCTGCGGTGATCACGGCCGTTTTTGGACGATGTAAACGTTGGAGAACTTCTTTAACATTGGTTGGTGGCGTAAATTGTTTATTCATAGAGTTATTCTAAACAATTTGAGACAAAAAAGATAAGATTTTGGCCCACAAAAGCATGCGTTATGAACCCTAGAGATAAAAAACGATAGGGATAAGGCAACGAATTTGAAATTTGGAAAAAATCGAAATACCACATTAATGACGTTGGAGTTTAAACCTTTAAATTATATCTAAATGGCACCGGCCACCCGCATCCATTTAGTCCCCAGTATCAAAAGATCTGGCCCAAGTCGTTAAATCTACAATCACTCACCTTGGCACCATTCCTGCTTTAAAAGATCCAACAACGGAGATACTAGGATGGTAACTCCAAAAAGTTTACAGGAAGTAAAAATCACATCTATCAGGAGTATTCAAGATGAACACCCTCACTCTTCAGGAAGAAGCCCTCACACACATTGAAATTCTCACTGATCTTTTGAGAGATATTGACCTCGAAAAAAGAATGGAGACTTTGATTAAAACAGAAAATATTCTGAGAGAATCAAAAATCATGGATCCTGAAAGTAAGGCCGAACTTGAATCCATTCGCACGGATCTTGTAGGTGACCTTAACCAAGTCAAACTTATGCTTTGTATGGTGGAAAAGGCTCAGTATTTGATCGGTGCTTAGTTCACTTTTTCTAATAAATAAACAACTTGCCTCAGGCCCTCAACAGTTGAGGGCCTATCCCCATTTTTGGTGACAGTGTCACTACTAAGATGTTTTATTAAAAATTGATCTTTATAAAGTTCTTGAATCTCTTCGCTGCTCACGCTGAAAGGTGGCCCTTCCAACTTTGATTGATCGTACTCATAGACAATTAATAAATACTTTCCACCCACTTTGAGAGATCGTTTGATCACTTCAGCATAGTTTTTTCTCATTTCAAAAGGCAAGGCCACAAGAGAGGCCCTATCGTAGACGAAATCATAGGCATTATTTTCATTGATCTTAAAAAAATCACCACAACTAATAACAATGTTTTCATAAGAGTAATGGGTAAAGTCTTGATCCTGCAATTTCTGCATTGGTGAGAGTTTATTTTCTGAAAAAAAAGACTCGACAGCGTCATGATGCAATTCTACACCGCGGACATTGAGTTTTAAATCATGGAGCCAGAGAAGATCTTTAGATTTTCCACATAAGGGCACAAGAACGGACTGGCCTTTTTTAGGATGAAGAGTGGGAAAATATTCAGTGAGCTTTTGATGATACTCTTCCTGGTGAAATTTTGTGCGACCTTCATTCCAAGCGTTTATCCAAAATTGAGCGTCCATGAGAGATCCTTTTAATTACGAGGTCTTACTTTTTAAGCTTAATTTCCACAGTTAAATTCGCAAAACTATTATCCACGTGTTGGGTTAGTTTTAAAGAATGAGGAATGGTTTCCTCTATAAAATTAAACCAAATCGTCGAGCCCGTGAACTCTGGAACCTTCGCCCCCGGAATGCGATTAGTAACCCAATAAAGAATTTCATAGCGGTCAGTTGGGGCCTTAGTGAATGAGTATTTTCTTACAATCAAATGAACCATAAATTCTTTAACCTGAGAAAAGAAAGCACACTTTACGACGATATCATAGGGCCGATCTTCAAGGGATTCATATAGGCAGCTGCTGGCCGCACCATCTGTTGGAGCATATTCAAATTTAAGCTCCTCAAAGTCTAAGGCCCAAAGAGAGAAAGAGTTAAAAAGAAGGAACAAAACAGCGAGCATCTTAACATTCATGTGAGTACCTTTAATAAAGTTTTCCTGATGAGATTATCGGAATTTTTAAGAAGCTTTGACAATACAAACTCTACTAATGACAACTTGAATCACATCCACGGTAGGGTCGATTTGGATGTAATTTTACTTTGGCAATCATCTTTATTAAATTTTTCTCGATGTTCTCATCCAAGGTTAAAGTAACAAGAAATTTTTCATTCCTTTGACCCACCTCTTCAAGCTCAGTAAATGGAAAGAAGTGATCTGCATCGGGGGCGACAAGAATTATCATGCCAAGATTTGTGTTTTTATAGGCCTCAAGAATGGATGTGATGAGTTCTGGACGATAATTAAGAATTTCAATCTCTTTAATGACTCCAAAATTTTCGGCCTTCACTATTTTTTCAAATTGATGAGATGTATAAAGCGCTTGAGACTTTAAATTGCAGAAGATGAGCAGACCTATTTTATAATTATACATTTATCAATCAGCTTGAATGTTTTTAAGATATTCTACTCCACCCCTGACTGCCGCCACCTGAGCATCAACACAAAGGGCATCTGTTACCTTCGGACTATCAGGATAAACTTCGGTTGTCGTTGTGTACTCACTATTAGATAGGCCAGCACACAAAAAAAGTTTTTTAAAATTATAATTAATGACACCTTCTTGTTCAAGCGGCACGCCAATAATCATACCATTCTTATCACCCGGAGCGATGTGAGTAACTTTTTTGACTGCTGCGATGACTGCCTTCTGAAAACCTGGTTGAGGGTTTGCCGTATCACCCACAATATAAAAGCCATCTGGAATTTCCCATATCTCTTGTTTTACAGCGTCTCTCTTTTCAAGAGCGGGTCTAAAAATGGAATTGTCAGTGTCTGTTGTTTCATGAAGATCAAAATGAGCAAAAAGTTGATCATGCACAGAAGAAACGGCCTCTAAAAACAAAGAACACTCCTCTGATGGGCCATTGGAATAAAAACAGCGATTGGGATCTAGGGCCTTTGCATTCCAACGATTAATCGTTTCATACGCCCAAGGGCTCACACATGGAGCACAAATAAAATTAAACATATCATCAAACTTCACAACCTCTCGTTCAAAAAAAGCAAGAGCGCCATGAACACCACTGGTTTCATAGCCATGAACACCACCAGTGATAAGAATTGTTTTTTTATTCTTATCAAAGTTTTTTGTTTTGATTAAAAATAATGGATAACGTAAAGCTGAATATGAGAGAGATCCATACTCAATGATATCGAACTGATTTTTTAGTGCTAATATTTTAGTAACAACTTCATCTTGATAAGAGCGTTTGATTGTTTGATCTTTTAGCCACGCTTCTATATCCGTTTGATTCCATGGTTTCATCGTTGGCCTCGTTTGCAAGTCATGATACGAATTTTACATACTCTATACATGTTTTGAGATTAAAAAGAAAGATCGGGTCCCTGTCGAGGATTGTTTTGATAAATAGGATATATAAAATCGAACTAGTACTAAGACTTTAAAAAGTTCCTAAGAGAGGTCCTATCCCATATAATGGATTGAAGCTCCCTCTCTTTCTCAACTTCTTCTTCGATTTTAGAGAGTTCATTCCGGACATTACGCTCCTGAGTTGTTGCCTTCTTTGAATAAATATACTGATAAACGGTTGAAAGCATTCCATGCTTCTTTAACCTTGCTTCAAATGCCTTCAGCTCTTTTAAGCGATCGTTAATGTGCTTAATATAAAGCATGATTTTATCTTCCGTAAACTCCCTAGGCCCCAAATGTTCTTTCTCGAGTTTTAAAAGACTGTAGAGATCTTGATTCTCATAAGCGGCAGTGATCTTTTTCATCAGAGAGGTCTTCTCTTCTTTAAGATGCTCCTGAGTCTCCCTGTCTGGATGAAAGGCTTTGGCCAATTGTCTGAAGAGGGTTTTAATCTCAAGCTTACCCTCAGGATGTTTCTCGGCGGGAGGTGAGACCATAAATTCGTGAGAATAGAACTCGTCTTGATCTCTCTCTTCTTGTTCCTCTTCTTCAGGCCCCGACGGAATAAGATCTTCTAAAAAATCTTGCGCACGACTATCCCCCGAATTCTCTAGGCCCACGGCCAGTTCAATCATAAGATGAATAATTTGATTTTTTTCTTTTTTCTTAAAATAAGGATTATTCAGGCATTCTTTAAGCTTATTGAGATTCTCAAAACGAAGCTGACAAAATTCTTCTAATATAGGGCGAGACTCTTCGGCCATCCTTGATTGAAGACGTTGAAGTTCTTCTTCGAGCTTTTTTAGTTTAAGCTCCTCACTTTCAATTTTTTTAAGTTTTTTATCGAATTCCAACTTCCGTTGATCCAACAAAGTCGTTATGGGGGTACTCATTCTTCAATAATTCTCACATGAATAGCGGACATGCCCTTAGGCCCTTCACTCAGTCTAAACTCAACTCTATCTTTGTCGCCCGGAACACCCTCGATGCATGCTGATTTATGAAAAAAGAGATCATCCATTTCCTCATCTGGTTGAATAAACCCAAAACCTTTCTCAAAATCAAAAAACTTCACGGACCCAAAGAACACATGATTTTGATCCATCTTGTTTGAGCGAGTAACTTCAATTATTTGTTTTTCGTCCCATACTATTTCGTGAATTTTAATCACCTGCTCATTTTTATGAATCCTCTCAAGTTGTGCAATCACTGCATCTTCGCTCTGATTATCGACAAGCATATCTTTACGATTACGATTTTTAGTTTTAGTCATGTCGTATTTTACGAACTGAACTCTTACTTTTTTCATAGATCTCTACCTACCTGATAACTTCGTTTTAAACTAGTAATACCAACAATAAAGCTGTTAGTCTTCCCCATGATAAATAAATGGCTTGAAAAAACAATTATCGGCCTTGATTTGTGTCCTTTTGCACGCAGGCCATACCTTGAGGGTAAAATTCTTATTGAGGAGCTTCCTGGACAGGAAATAGGCCAGGCCCAAGATCAATTTTTGAGTTCCCTCAGTTCTTTTCAAGGGCAAAATAAATTTGAGACTGTTTTGTTGGTCTATCCTCAATGGAAAATATCCTTTAACGATTTTTATGAATTTTCTGAAGATTGCATGGATCATCTGGCCTCATTAAACCTTGAGGATGAGTTTCAAATAGGTGCCTTTCATCCTCAGTTTTGTTTTGCGGGCCTGGAGTTTATAGATCGCGCCAATCTTGTGAATTCCTCACCTCTTCCCTTAATTCATATTTTGAGGATTCATGACTTGGATGTTTTAAATTTAAGTCAGACGGAGGCGGAAAATATGAGTTTTGGAAATGCGAAGAAACTTAAATCTTTAAGTGAGGAAAATATTGCGAGTCATTTTCCTTGGAGAAATGAATTTTGCCAAGCATAACAATGTCACTGTTTTGATTACGCTCTTGATCGTGAAAATAAATCAGAGATCATCTATTCTTTAAACATGAAACAAAGTGGAATCTTCTCAAATTTTCATGCTTTTGGTAAAATCACTTACCAACTCGTCACGTCAAAAGTTTTTTTGCTTTTAACTTTGATTGGAAATAGTCTTATAGGCCTTAGCGGGACACTTTTCTTTTTTTTAGAAAGAGCTCATAACCCCAAATTAACTCATTTCATTGATGCTATCTGGTGGAGTTTTGCCACGGCCACGACTACGGGGTATGGAGATATCACACCTGTAACAACTGCCGGAAAGATCTTAGGTATTGTATTGATGCTCGCAGGTACTGCTATATTTGCTATGTACACTGGTCTTTTTGCTGATGCCATTCTATCTACACAGCGATTTCGAGGTCATGAATAAGAACCTCTAATGGCACTCACTCTCAAGTTGGGCCTCAGTATCAAGGTTTCTAAAATCGTTGAGCTTTGCCATCCTAAGAGAAATCGTAAAAACTCCAATAAAAATCAAACTTACGGCATAAGTTTTTGGTAATTTTGACTTGAATGGACGGATCACTCGACGAACGATACTGGGAGCTACAACCATACTTGGCACGGTTCCAAGCCAAAAAAAGAACATAGAAAACAAAGCTTCATGCCTATGCTGTAAGGCCAATGTACCCAATACAACTCCATAAAGGAGACCACAGGGTAACAAAATAGAAATAAGACCTGTGAAAAAAGATTTTGTCATTCCATGATTTTTGAAAACAAATTTCTTCCAAAGAAAAGTATAAGTTTTGCTCATCCATTTTGGTGTCGGAACTTCAGCTTTTTTACCGCGATAATTTTGAACACCCCAATAAATAAAAAGACCACCTATGAATAAGGCAGGAATAATCGAAACTAAAGGATGGGTGTTTTTGAAATCCAATTGGCCACCTATAACACCCGCCAACAGACCAAGCATTAAATATCCAATAAGTCTTCCAATCTGATAACGTACAACCTCATATGATCGATCACAGGTTGCAGTGACTAATCCCCCACACATGCCCACACAATGTAAACTACCGCCGAGGCCTGCTAAAAATGAAACCCAAGGAAAAAAAGTTCGTACTTCACTTAACCAATTAATGAGTTGGTCCGACAAGTACTGCCTCCTTGGTTGCCACGGTCTGATGACTTATTTCATCAAAAGCCTCTACAGAGATTTTTCTTGTTCCATTCTTTAAAATCTCAGGAGAGAATTTAAAAAAAAGAACTATTTTTTTCTCAGAAGTATTTATCAAAACCGGTTGTACAGGAGTGATAATTTGAACGAGGTTTTTTAATTCAACTTCTTTGACCTTAAAATAAATTTTAAAATGTTGCTCACCTTGATGACTCATTTTTAAGGTAAATTGATTGGTGATTCTTTGTCCTGATTCAATCATTTGAAAGGGCGTTTTCCCGCGGAGAAAAACTAATTGAAGTTTCGTGCTTGCGCCCAGAAAATAAATAAATGCCAACATGAAAAGAACTGAAGTCGTTATATAAAGAAAAGATCTTTTAGTGATTTTTTTACGTTTGTGGCCATTAAGTTCAGTTTCCGAAGAGTACCCTATGAGTCCTTTCGGCTTTTTAAGTTTAGTCATAATATCATCGCAGGCATCTATACATTGTGTGCATGCAATACATTCCAACTGAGTCCCCCGTCGGATGTCTATTCCTGTTGGACAAACTTTTACACAATTGTAGCAATTGATACAATCACCCTCATCTGGCCTCTCTGCACTTGTTGAACCGCGCCGAGGTTCTCCTCGTTTAGCATTATAAGAGACAACCAAAGAGTTCTCATCCATAAGTACAGATTGAATCCGTCCGTAAGGACAAGCGATGATGCAAAATTGTTCTCTAAACCAACCAAAGTCTAACAGTGTAATGAGAGTAAATGTCATGGTCGCAACAAAAAGACCAAGATGCTCTGAAGGACCATTCATCGTTATAAAAAAAAGTTCCCGCGGGCCAACAAAGTAACCAATAAAAGTATGGGAAATGTGTAGGGATATAATAATAAACAAAAGCCACTTTATGGATCTTTTTAGGACTTTGCCCATGGTCCAAGGAGCTTTATCTAGTTCTCGTCTTTCTTTGGCCTTACCTTCAACAAGGGCCTCTACTCGCATAAAAATTTCTTGAATAAAGACTGTTTGTGGGCATGCCCACCCACACCAAACTCGGCCAAGTGAGCTCACCAAAAAGGCTATACCCGCAAGGCCTGAAGCAGCTATGAGAAAAAACAATATCGGCTCCACTCCATGCAAAGTAAAACCTAAAAAAGTAAATTCCCTATGAATAATATCAATCATAAAAGCAGGCTTGCCGTTAAAATAGATCCAGGGAAGAAACAAATAAATGAGTATAAGGAACCTATAAAAAACTTTACGTCGACTTTTCCATAGGCCCTTCACATCTTCAGGATATAGATACACCCGATGACCATGCTCATCGGTTGTGGCCAATCTCTCTGGATCAAGTTCAAAGATGTTATTACTCTTCAATGACTTCACCCTGAGGTAGTTTACCACCTTTTTGGAATGTATTTTTTAAGCTACTGACATAAGCAACAGCTAAATAAATTTCCTCAGTCGTTAGGACTTCCGACCAAGGTGGCATACCATTGGCCTCACTACCATTAAAAATCACATTATAAATCGTCTCTGGTGTGCTCTTGGCGACAATCCAATGTTTGTCAGTCAAATTCGGACCTATGTCACCCATGCCTTTTTCCTGGTGACAAGGCAGACAGTTATTTTCGTAAACCTCCTCCCCTTTTTCAATGCCTTCAGGATTTGCCACGGCAACATAACGCTCATCCTTATAAGCACTATTGGCCTTTTTAAATTCTTCTTGGACCACTAAGATCTTAGAATAATCTTTATTAAATTCTTCCCGTAAAGTTGGGCCACCCATAATCTGGTAAAAAATAAAATAGGCAATGGAAAAAATGATTCCTGTATAAAACAAAAAACTCCACCACGAAGGAAGTGGGTTGTTTAATTCATGAATTCCGTCATAGGCATGATCCAAAAGAAGATGTTTTTCATTCTCCTCTACGTGAAGTTTTTCCCCTTCATTATTTGTGTGATTCATTTTGTATTTCCTCCTTCACGAGCACTGGCCTTTATTGGATCCTCTAAGGGAATGAGTGATGCTTTTTGGTATATAACCTTGTTTTCTCTTGTAAACGTCCAATATGTATAGGCCGCAAAACAAAATACAAAAAGGATGAGTCCAGTAAGAGGTATCCAAGGTAAATCGAAGTTACTTAATACTGCCTGTTTCATTGGGCTTCCTCTTTTAAAATATCTGTTCCTAATCTCTGCATATAAGCAATAAGGGCCACAACCTCTTTATCCACAATCTTCATTGGGACTCCAGCCTCTGCTAATACAGTTGTTATTGCCTGCGCTTGTGCCTGTGCATTTGTTACACCTGCCAAGATCTCTGCATCACTATATGGCACACCAAGAGTTTGCATGACCTGCATCTTTCCTTGAAGTGAGTTATAGTCAATCTTGTTATCAAACAACCAAGTATATCGAGGCATAATAGAACCAGCCGTGACTTCCTTCGGATTATAAAAATGTCTATAGTGCCACATGTCCGGATATTTTCCTCCTATACGGGCAAGATCAGGTCCTGTGCGTTTTGATCCCCATTGAAAAGGACGATCATAAACAAACTCTGCTGCTTCAGAGGCCTTACCGTATCTGATTACCTCATGTGCCATAGGTCTTACTGTTTGAGAGTGGCAAAGATAACATCCTTCTCTGATGTAAAGATCACGACCAAGAAGTTCAAGAGGAGAATATGGTTTGATCTTACTCATTTTCACGACATATCTATCAGAAAGAAGTGAAGGAACAATTTCAATGGCTGAACCAACCAAAATTGCTATCAGGGAAAGAACGGCAAAAATCATCGGCCATCCTTCAAGTTTTCTGTGAGCAGTTGCATTGGTTTCAATTGATGTTTCATCTAAAGCTGGAGCTTCAAAGATTTGTTCTTTATTCACACTCCCCTGTTTCGCAGTCTTGTACAGGTTATAGATCATGATTATAAAAGAGATGAGAACAAGTGTTCCACCAGTTGCTCTTACCCAGTACATTGGGACAATCTTGATCACTGTTTCAATAAAATTTGGATAAGTAAGTCTACCAGCACTATCCATTGCACTCCACATAAGAGATTGAGTCACACCTGCTATCCACATTGAGACAATGTATAAAACAAGTCCAATCGTTGCTAACCAAAATTGAAAGCTAGCAAGTTTTTTAGAGTAAAGTTCAGTATTCCAAAGTTTTGGTACAAGATAAAAAAGAATCCCTGCGATCAGCATATAATTCCAACCAATCGTACCTGAATGTACGTGGCCAGGAATCCAGTCAGTAAAATGAGCTATCGCATTCACAGATTTAATAGAAAGAAGGGGCCCCTCAAATGTCGACATCCCATAAAAAGTAAGAGATGTGGCCATAAACTTAAGACCTGGGTCCGTTCTTACTTTGTGCCAAACACCTCTTAAGGTCATGAGACCATTGATCATTCCTCCCCAGCTCGGCATCCAAAGAGAAATTGAAAAAACCATACCTAGTGTTTGGGCCCATTCCGGCAAAGTTGTATAAAGAAGGTGGTGAGGACCGGCCCAGATATAAATAAAAACGAGAGACCAAAAGTGAATGATAGAGAGCCTGTAGGAGTAAACGGGTCTGTTTGCTGCCTTTGGGATAAAATAATACATTAAACCTAAAAATGGAGTCGTTAAAAAGAAAGCAACCGCATTGTGTCCATACCACCACTGCACTAAAGCATCCTGCACACCTGCATACATAGAATAAGATTTGAAAAAACTAACCGGAAGCTCCATTGAATTAACGATATGGAGAACGGCCACAGTGATAATAGTTGCAATATAAAACCAGATGGCAACATAGATATGCCTCTCTCGTCTTCTTATTAATGTACCAAAGAAATTGACAGCAAAAACCACCCAAATCAGAGTAATTAAAATATCAATAGGCCATTCAAGTTCGGCATACTCTTTGCCCGTTGTTATACCAAAAGGAAGGGTAAGTGCTGCTGATACGATAATGAGCTGCCAACCCCAAAAATGTATTCTGGAGAGAAAGTCATTATAAAGTCGCGCCTTCAGAAGTCGTTGATGAGAATAATAAATCCCTGCGAAGATTGCGTTTCCACAAAAGGCAAAGATGGCAGCATTCGTATGAAGAGGACGAAGTCTTCCAAAAGTGGTCCAAGGAAGTCCAAAATTGAATGCTGGATTGGCAAGTTGAAAAGCAATGGTCACACCTAACAGCATTGCGACTGCTCCCCAAATAACCGTTGCGATGACAAACCATCGAACGATCTGGTCGTCATAGGAGAATGTTTCAGTTTTCTGTACAGAACTCATTTCATATCCTTTATTGATAATGTCGTTTTTTTAATTATATTTTGATCATCTAAAAGCATTCTAAATCGTGGTGTTTCAAGATCATCGTACTGACCCTTCTTAGCGGCCCAAATAAAGGCTGCCACAAAAACCCCTCCTAATAGAAGTGCAAGAGGGAGTAGAACAATAATTACTTCCATAAATTCCTCAAAGTTTTAGTTCCCACAAAAGTAGAAAGGAGAACGGTTAGAGAACTGAGTGGCATTATGATAGCAGCAACTAAAGGATTAATAAGGCCCATAAAAGCTGCCGTCACAGATAAAGAGTTATAAATTAATGAGAGAGCGATATTGCGATGAATTATCTTCATTGTTTCTCTAGAGAGAGTGATCAATTTTTCTACAGGAATCAGACCAGGAGTCGTTAAATAGACATCCGCGGCCCTAAGAGAAATATCCATTGCTCCAAGAACGGCCACACCAACATCGGCTTCACTAAGTGCGATTGCATCGTTGGCACCATCACCCACCATCATAGAATGTGGCGTTGATCGAATAAGTAAGCTTTTTTTCTCTGGGCTTAAGTCTGAAAGGGCATTGATACTTGGCAATCCGGCCAAGATGGCAATCTTTTGCACAACTTCATTTTTATCACCTGAAAGAATTTTAACATTCAGGTTTTTTTTAATAAGATTTGTAATTGTATCTTTGGAATCTAAACGGATAGTATCCTCAACTTCGAATGTAGCAATGAGTATTCCATCTTCAAGAATTTTATCTTTTTTAATTTCATAAAATCTTCCTTCAATTTTTCCTGATACGCCTATTCCGAGCAATTCCTGGCGATCTGTAACGGCCCATTTTCTTGGTATTTTCTTTTTTACATGTTCTAAAAGGGCAAGTCCCACTGGATGGCGGGTATTTATTTCCAGATTAAAGATGATGTCTTCTACAGGGATTAACGAATCCTGAAATAAGACAATTTCATTTATTTGTAATTTCCCATAAGTAAGAGTGCCTGTTTTATCAATAAAAATGTTTTTTATTTGAGAAAGTTTCTCAATAACTTCATCATTTTTTATAATGATCCCCTGCTCACTTGCCTTTGAGAGTGAGCGAGTAAAAGTTAAAGGGATGGCCAGGGCCAAAGCGCAAGGACAAGTCACAATCAAAAGGGTAAGGGCCTGTTCTAAAGCATGTTTTGTATCGCTGATTTGGTAGAGATAAATAAAAAGGATGAATGATAAAGCAAAAACAACCAACGTAAAGTACTTTGAGACGTGGCCTGCAACATTCACAATATGTGATTTATGGGCCCAACCGTTTTCGACATTTTTTAAGATCTTTCCGAGACGAGTCTCATCTTTAATGAGATTGGCCCTCATTAATAAATACTGATCAATATTTTGAGTCCCTGAAAAGACTGGATCACCGACATGAACTTTTACAGGAAAAGATTCACCCGTTAAAAGCGAATTATTTAAATGAGAAGTGCCATCTAAAACGATGCCATCAGCAGGAATGATTTCACCTGGTCTTATTTTTAAAACATCATTCATTTTTATAAATTTCGGATGAATCTCTTCTGTGCCAGACTCAGAAACTTTAAGCACGCTCTCAGAGCTATAAAAATAATGAAGATCTTGAGCAGAGAGGCCTTTTTCTTGGATTTTTTGTAAGAAGTATCTAGATAAAAGTAGCAAAAACACCAGGGCCGTCAAAGAATCAAAATAATTTTCAGGTATGCCTCTCAGCAAATTAAATATTCCCATCATTGCTCCCATGAGTAATGCGGTAGAGATAGGAATATCTATAGATAATGTTCGATTTTTTATGGCATTCCAGGCATTTCTATAAAAAGGTAAAGCACAATAGGTAAGTACAGGAATAGCGAATACAACTGTTAATGAATTAAAAAGTTGTGCATATTCTCCCGAGGCTCCTCCATAGAGAGAAACAGCATAAATCATAATGTTTCCGGCCGCAGCACCCGCCACACCAATTCTCATGAGAAAAGATCGCTCTTCTTGAATTTTGAAGCTCTCAATGTCTTGATTTTTTTTTATTGGATGAGGTCTGTAACCAAGATTATTTAACTCCCGAGCCACTGCTGAAAACTTACCCCTTGGCCGTAATACAACAGTCACAACAGATCGATCAAGATTGAGCTTAGATGTGGCGACAGTGTCTAATATATCTGGTAACTTTTCAATTAACCATAAACAGGCCAGACAATGAATCCCTTCCAGGTAGAATTCCATCGTTTTTTCGCCGCTCATTCCCACTAAAGCATATTCTGCCAAAAAATTTGTATCATCTAAAAATTGAAATTGAGTCTGCTTAATATCAACAGGGGCCCTTCTTTTGTGAAGGGCAGATGATTTTTTTATTTCATAATATGTCTCTAAGCCTTTATCATGAAGAACTTGATAGACTGTTAAACACCCATAACAGCAAAACGGAAGACGTTTTTGTTCGTCTTCTTCACTGAATAGGGCAGTGAGAACAGGCTCATCACAATGAATACAGGTCATCATTAAAGGATACTAACATCAGCTAAGATTTGAATAGCTGATATAGATCATGGTTTTAAAATTATTCTCAATAATTAATGCTTCCTATGAGGCCCGTAAACGTTTTCACATGGATTGAATGCCTCTTGTCAAAATAATCCTGACAAAACTCATTCTATTGCATACCTTTTATCAGTTTCTTCTCCTTTTTAAATAGCTAGCTTAAACCTAAACATCTAGTCCAAGGAGGATTATGAAACCGTTATTTTGTTACTTAATTGTTCTTTTATTTGTTAATCTTGCACATGCTACTCCTGAAGTCGTTTTAGCACCTGTTGATCATCTTTTTATACCTAAAGGATTCGACAACAATGACAACATCGAAGTTTTAGTCACAGGAAATTTCCCCAATCCATGTTTTATAAAAAATAAAGTTGATGTAGATGTTAATGGCAATGAAATCAGAATCGAAGTGACCTCTCTTTTAAGGCAGTCGCCTGTCATGGAAATTTGTGCCCCATTGAAAGTTCCGTTCATGGAAGAGGTCACAATCGGTAATCTTCAGGCCGGAAATTATAAACTTATCATTAATGAGGGTTCCACTGTTGAAATTAAGAAGGATCTGGTTGTAACTGAATCCAGCTCTCAAGGTGTGGATGACCATATTTATGCAATGGTTGAGTATGTTGAGACAGGTTTCACAGGAGGACTAAGTGGAGATGCAGTACTTGTGGCCTGGAAGCCAGATTGTTTAGCGCTCGATGAAGTTAAATATCTCTCTAACGGTGAAGACTCGATCTCTATTATGCCCATTATGAAAAAGATTAAGCCAAGCTGCTCAGATATAAATGAAAGAATTCAAATACCAATAAAATTTGATCTCAATCAATTTTCGTATAACAAAGTCCTTCTTTTCGTCCGTACAATGGATGGAAAATCACAGGGCGCACTCATTTCTAAATAAGTTTATCACTGTGACTTGGATTTATTGCCAAGTCACAGTAAAATAACTTATGACAAAAAACCAACTTTCAAATTTATTATCAAAACCTCAAACATCTACAAATGACAAAAAAAGCACCAAAAGTGCTATCAACAAACTCCAATTGCAAATGCTTCGTATTCAACAGTCGATTTGGCATAATAAACAAAGAGTCATCATTGTATTTGAGGGTTTTGATGCCGCTGGAAAAGGCGGAGCAATCCGTAAGATAACAGAGGTTCTTGATCCTCGAGGAATCCGTGTTTATCCTGTTGGAGAACCTGGCCAAGAAGAACAAAGTAAACATTGGCTGTCCCGTTTCTGGAATATGCTTCCTTCTCCTGGAATGATAACTGTGCTTGATCGCAGCTGGTACGGAAGAGTGCTTGTTGAGAGAGTGGAAAATCTTACAGAGAAAAAAAATTGGAGAAGGGCCTATAATGAAATTATTCAGTTTGAAAAATTTCTTGTAGATGATGGTATCCATCTGATTAAAATATTCTTAGCAGTAAGCAAAGGCGAACAGCTCATAAGATTTCAAGATCGGCTAAATGATCCCTATAAACAATGGAAAATCACGGAGGCAGACATTAGAGCAAGGGAGAAATGGGATAATTATGTTTCCGCAGTAGATGAGATGTTATTCAAAACTAATACCTCGTCTCCTTGGCACCTTCTTCCTGCTGATAATAAATATGAATCTCGCCTAAACTGCTTAAAGGCCGTAACCTATCAACTTGCACCTCATCAAAAATGGATTGAGCAAGAGGCTAAAAAACTTGGAAAAAGAGATCTAAAAAAATCCCTCAAAAATCTCGAACTTAAAGATAGTTCTCATCAAATTAAAAAGTAACTGCCCACACCCTTAAGATAAAGGTGCGAGCAGTTACATTCATCTATTTAACTTAAATTTCTTTAAACCAACATTTCGGTCTAGACTGACCTCGCCAACCTGCGATTAAAGTATCTAGACGACATTGAATAGGTGGATAACCAAAATTTGTTCGATTACTCACTCTTTCATCACAACTATCTAAAACTGGCGCCGCTTCACGTGTAACTTCAGCGTATATTTTAGTTAATCTTAATGCCGCATCCAGGAAAGAAGATTCATTAAGTCCCATAAAATGTGCACAATCAGAAGAAGAATAATAATCCGCCTGGCCTTCAGTTGATGACCACCCACCCCTAGACTGGAATGGAGCTCCTCCGAGATAATGTCCAATTTCATGGCACAATAAAAGCATCAAAGTAGATTCATTAATATCTGGATGAGATAAAACGCCTCCGTAAACTTCAATAACAAGGTTTGTTTCAAGCTTGTTAATTAAAGCATTTACTCTCGGATTTAATGTTTCAAGTTTGACAATAAGATCGTGATCATTTGGAAGGATTGGCCCAATGATCTCCTGAAAACGGTAGACGGATTCTTCCATCTTAACAAGTGCAGCGTTATTATTCATAGACATTTTTTTGTTCATAAGTGGAGATTCAGGAAGACAAACTCCCTGAACCTCTAATGACATAAAAAATAGGATAAGAATTGATGCCCTCATCTTCATTCGGCCAAGTTTAAAATTGAATTAAATGATTTACCATCCATAGTACGAACATGGACAAGAGGTTTATTCATTTTCAACTCAGAAGCATTAAGTTTCACAGGAAAAGAAATTGGCATCATCTTCATAGGACAAAAGTCTGATACTTGTTTCATGACCGGTAGAACAGAAAATGTATCTTTTTTGTTGGAAATAACTTCAACTTTACCAAATTCAATACAATTACTGTAACGCCATCCGTGTAGGACATAGTCATTACCTGCAACTTTCTCAACTCTGTCAACGTCAGCATAAATATGCTCATCCACAGAGTTTGAAGTGGCTTCTTGGATTTTCATGGTATCGCTTAGTTCAACAGGTGATCTATAGTTGACTCTAATTGAATATTCCCCACCTTGTAATGTTCCTAAAGCAACGACTTCTTTAAAAGGAACTATCATATCAGTACATTTTCGAGTCTTTTCAGGAACAATGGCCGTGACATGGATATCAATGAGAGCATCATTATAGGTGACCTCGACTATATTTCGAGAATAACAGGCATTCGGAAAAGTTCCTGTAACCACAACCTCAACAGAGTCATTATTATCAAAACCTTCTGGGATATATAAATGGTCCACAGGTGCAGTGATAATTTCAGGTTGAGCATGAGCAAGTGAGGCAAAAAGAAAAA
>CAMCZE010000022.1 GCA_945885655.1 Bacteriovorax stolpii
AATATGTCTCTTAAAGAAAAATCATAAGAGGTTTTCATGTTGATGAATAAAGACCAGGTCATGAATTATCTTCCCCATAGAGACCCTTTTCTCTTTATAGACGGAGTTAAAGAGGTCGTTTTACCAGAAGCTTTACGGGATCATAAAACTCCCCTGCAGCCCCAACAAATGGTTGGTGGAAAAGCAGTGTGTACCTTTCGTGTAGATCATACGGTTAAAATTCTTGAGGGACATTTTCCCGGAGATCCGATTCTTCCTGGCGTCGTGCAAGTGGAAATGATGGCCCAAGCGGCTTCCTTTTTATGTGTGCATTGTCTAGAGAAGCCGATTGAAGAAACAAAACTTGAAGTGGCCTTGTTGGGTATTAATTCAGCCCGTTTTAGAAAACCTATCATTCCTCCCATGGATCTTGTGATTACAGCGACTTTAAATAAAGTTAGAGGTCCGATTCAGATGTACGACTGTGAAATTCATGTGGACGGAGAGCTCATGTCACAAACAAGTGTTATGGCCTCACTAAAAATATCTTATAAATAAAAGAGGGTATAATGAGTAAAAATTATGAAGCCCATCCTATGTCTTTTGTTCATCCAGAAGCAAAGGTTGGTAATAACGTTAAGATTGGTCCTTTTTGCGTCATTGGTGCCAATGTCGTTATTGGTGATGATTGTGTTTTTCATTCAAATATTGTCGTTGATGGACATACGACTATTGGAAAAAATAATAAGTTCTTTCAGTTTGGATCGATTGGTGCTCCTCCTCAAGATACGTCTTATAAAAATGAACCAACAGAAACCATTATTGGCGATAACAATATTTTTAGAGAATACATTTCCATTCATCGTGGAACGACAAAACAAGACAAAAAAACCGTTATCGGTTCAAATTCACTTTTTATGGCCTATTGTCATATTGCCCACGATTGTATGCTTGGCAATAATTTGACATTCGCCAATAGTGTGATGCTTGCTGGTCACGTAAACATTGGTGACCGTGTGATCATCGGTGGTAACACAGGTGTCTCTCAGTTTGTGACTCTAGGTAAAGGTGCTTATATAGGTGGTGGTTCAGGAATTGATCGTGATATTCCAAACTTCTGTACGGCCTATGGTAACCGTATCCGTCTCAAAGGGATAAATATCATTGGCCTAAAACGTCAGGGGCACGCTAAAGAAGCTGTCTCTGAAGTGGTCGATTTCTATCGCACGATGGAGGCGTCTGCATTAGCTCCAAGAGCTTTTGTGTCTCATCCAGAGTTGATGACTGAATATAAAAATAATGTGGTCATCCAAGATATCGTTGCTTTTATCCTGAAGAGTGAAATCGGAATTGCTCCGTTCATGGCAGGCTAATGATGAATAAAATAAGAGTAGCAGTATTGGGTTATGGACATCTTGGGAAATGGCACTGTCAAAAAGTCGTCGCTCATTCTGATCGTGTCGAGTTTGTGGCCATCGTTGAGAAATTTCCTGCAGGCCAGATTCAAGCAAAAACAAATCATCCTGGCCTTCGAGTTGTTTCAGATGTTTCAGAAATAATGGGGGAGATCGATGCTGCTTTTGTAGTCACTCCAACATCTGTTCATTTTGAATTAGTGAAACTTCTTCTTGAAAATGACAAACATGTTTTTTGTGAAAAGCCACTCTGTTCAAACGATCATGAAGCTCTGGCATTAAAAAAAATTGCTCTTGATAAAAAAGTGGTGTTGCAAGTAGGACATAGTGAACGTTTTCATGAGGCCTGGGAGCGTCTTGTTCCACGTCTGCACGCGCTAAAAACTCCTTACACTGTTCGAATCAATCGAGTGGCCCCTTTTAAGGGCCGTGCCACTGATGTGGATGTGGTTCAGGATCTTGCTATTCATGATTTGGATCTTTTGATGTATTTGTTTAAACAAAAACCTAAAAAGATTAAGGCATCAGGAATCAAAATTCGAACTAATAAATGGGATCACGCAACTATTCAAGTCGAGATGGAAGAAGGATGCGAGGCGATCATCGTGGTTGGAAGAAACCATGTTAAAGAAATGAGAGATATAGAAGTGATCTCGCAGGATGGAATGATCTTTGTCGATCTTTTCATGAATAAAATACTAGAAGCTCCGAAAGGAGAAGTTTCTGAAGGTGTTTTTGTCAAAGAGGACACTTATCCTAAACGTGATCATCTTATGCTTGAGCATAGGCATTTTTATGATTCCATTCAAAATGGTTTAAAGTCTGTTGTTGGACTCTACGATGGTCTGGCCGCTGTACATCTTATCGATTGCACACTTGAATCTATGGATCGACACGAAGCTGTGATAGTGAAGTGGACATGAACAGTTGCCTTCTCATTGCTGGAGAAAAATCCGGCGAAGAGCATGCAATGACTTTTTTTAGAGAACTTAAGGCCCAGAGTCCAGATGTGCATTTTTATGGTGTAGGTGGAGATGAGCTTAAGTCTCACGGCATGGAGCTTCTTTATCATTTAAAAGATTTTTCAAGCATGGGTTTCTCTGAAGTTATTCATAAAATTCCTTTTTATTTTAAGGCCCTCTTCCATATCGAAAAGGAAGTCATAAAACGAGGAACTAAAACGGCCATAGTCATCGATTTTCAGGATTTTAATCTCAGGCTTGCTCGTAAACTTGCTAAGCGAGGAGTAAAAGTCCTTTATTACGTTGCCCCTCAGGCCTGGGCATGGAAAGCGTATAGAGCTGGGGTCATCGCTAAAACCGTTCACACACTTTTTACAATTCTTCCTTTTGAGAAGAAATGGTTTAAAGATCGTGGTGTTCATCAGATAAGATCTATTCCCCATCCTCTCATGCGTACCTATAAAGATGAACTTCTTGATATCCCAACAAAACCATTTGGTTCTTGGGAAAAAAAACTTAAAATTCTTCTTTTGCCTGGAAGTCGTCGTTTTGAAATTCATGGACTTTTGCCCGAATTTATCAAAGCGGTCGAAGAACTTCGTAAAACTCATCTTGTGGAAATTCATCTGGTCAAAGTGGGACATGTTTCTCAGGATATTTATGACTTTTACGCTGATAAAATCGATGTCGTCTATGCCTCAACTGAACTTACGGCGGCCATGCGTGCATGCCATTTTTCATTGGCCGCTAGTGGTACGGTCACTCTAAGTACTGGGCTCTTTGAGTTGCCTACGGTGGTTTGTTATAAAAGCTCTCTTCTGAACGTTTTTATTTTTGATAATTTTATTAAGTATTCTGGTCCTATCTCTCTTACGAATATTATTCATGGAGAAATGATTTTCCCTGAATTCACCCAGGACCAAGCCAATGCCCAGCAACTTACTCGGGTAATAAGGTCTTGGATAGAAAACGAAACGGTTTATAATGAAATGAAAGGAAAATTAAAGCATACAAAGCACTTGCTTTCGGGAGAGGATTTTTCCATTCCTGATTATATATCCCGGGTTATTCATGAATGAGTTTCTACATAAAAACCGCATCAACTTAAAGTCCCTTCTTAAGGGTGGAGTTTTTGCGCCTTTTAGTTTCGCGTGGGACTGGGTTTATCGTGTACGTCGATCGTTTTATGAATACGGAGTTTTTAAAAAACGTGTTTTTAAAGTCCCTGTTATCTCTGTTGGTAATCTTTCTTTTGGTGGAACGGGGAAAACTCCTACCATCATTTGGCTTGCTGAATGGGTGATTTCACAAAATCTTACCCCGGTGGTTCTAACACGTGGTTATAAAGGCCAGTTGGAACATTCTTCTGGACTTCTTAAATCGGGACAGAAATTTCGTCTCAATCCTTTTGATTATGGCGATGAGCCCCTTATGATTTCTAATAAAATGAGTCGAGGGGCCGTGATCGTTGGTAAAAAACGTGCCGACAATTTAATAAAGTATTTTTCTGAAGTTCGTCCGGATGTCGTGCTTCTAGATGACGGTTTTCAGCATCTTCAAATTTATCGCTCATTTAACATAGTGCTCTTTGATGCCACCATGCCTCTTAATCTTTATAAAGTGGCCCCTCTTGGGTATTTAAGAGAAGGTCTTTCTGCTCTTAAAGATGCCGATGCTATAGTCATCTCACGAGCAGACATGGTGACAGAAGAGAAAATTGCTAAACTCCTTACAACTATTAGCGAACATTTTCATCATAAGCCAATACTTGCTCTTACTCGTTATGAACCGTTGGGTGTGTTTGATGTTCATGATAAATATATTCTTTCCATCAGTGAACTTAAGGGCCTTCGGGCCATTGCTGTTACTGCCATTGCATCACCGGATTCTTTTTATAAGTATCTAGATAATTTTGGAGTAGATATTACGGAGAAGGTTAGTTTTTCGGATCATTATTTTTTCACACCAGAAGATGTTAATGAGCTTCTTATTAAGGCTTCACAACAATCGGCGATCATACTTTGTTCTGAAAAGGACATGGTTAAGATGAAACGAGTCTCCCTAGATAGCCGCATTCTTTTCACTAAAGTGAAAGTCGAGTTTATTAATGGGGAAAAAGAACTTCGCACACAACTTTGTAAGGTACTTCATCTTGAAGCGAATCATTAAGGAACGATGATGAAAAAAATCTTGCCTCTTTGGATTTTATTGGCCGGATGTTCATCTTGGAATCATAAAGATTTTGAAAAATCCATCGATCTTCCATCTTCGCAAACAATATCCCCTGAAGTGGTGGTGGATAAGAGCCTTATGGACAAATTTGAAGTTGAAGCTGTTCCAACCCCAATGGTAAAAGCTGAAAAGAAAACAAAAAATAAATCTCCCTCAGATAAAGCAAAAGATAAAAAGTTGGTACCTAAACCTATTAAGGAATCTGATGTGCCATCCATCACCGTGACTCCTATGGGTGCTCCACCTAAAGTTCTACCTGTGGATTATCCCCCTGAATTGATTTCTGTGAATGAGCAGGCAAAAAAAGTTTGGGATGTCTATCAACCCAATCACCCTGTTGATGAGAAGATGTATCTGGATATTCATTACCTGGGTATGACAGTAGGTAAGATCATGCTTACCAATAATGGTAAAAAGATGATCAATGGTAAGGAAGTGTGGCATTACCATTCTCGTTTTAAATCAGCGCCATTCTATCGCAGTATTTATGAGCTAGATGATACGGTCGACACTTATGTTGCAACTCAGGATTTTTTAAGTGTGCGCTATAGCTTAATTCAAAGAGAATCAAAACAGAACGTGGATGATTTACAGCTTCATGACCGCGATCAACTTAAAACTTTTTGGTTTTATAAACAGAAAAAATCTGATGGAAAAATCAAAGAGAAAAAAACAGAAAAATACATTCCTTATTACAGTATTGATCCTTTTTCGGTGGTTTTTTTCTATCAAGGACTACCTCTTAAAGATAATGATCTTTATGAGATCCCTATAATCAACAAAGATAAAATCCTCATCCTTCGTTCGGAAGTTGAGGGCAGAGAAGAGATTGAGACGTCTAAGGGGAAACGCAAAGCGATTCGAGTTCACGCTGTGACCAAATACACAGGAGATCACATTAAAAGTGGAGATCTATATTTTTGGTTTAGTGATGATAAAAAAAGAGTGCTTCTTAAAGCAAGTGCCAAGATTAAGATAGGGTCTGTCACTGCAGATATCGTGGAAAATTAATGAGAGAAAGAATCCGATTATCGGACCTTACTGTTCTTTATGTCTGCCTTTCAGATGCGTGGGATACTATTGAAAGAAGATGTATTTCAGATGCAAGTTATTTTCGAAATATCGGTGGGGCCGCTTTTATTCTCTGTAAGGAAAAGTCTCTGGTTGATAAGGAAGCTGAAAAAGAAGACATTCCCCGTTTGTATTTTTCCCATGAACTGATTAACTGGCGCAGCAAGTTGAATCTTTATTTTCAACTTCAGTTAATCCTCTCCAAACAACAAATTGATATCATTCATACTGATAACTATCAATCCCTTCTGCCTTTGGGTGTGCTCTTAAAGGGCATGTCTCAAATTCCACTTATTTTTACTTATAATGAAAACATACCTTGGAGAAGAAATTCTTTAATTGATAAATGGTTTATATCAAGGACAGATGCCGTATTCACTTTTTCTGCGGATATTAGAGAGCTTGCTGTTGAAACCTTTCCTATCAGTACTAGAAAGGTACATGTAACAGGTGTTGGGATTGATTTTCCCGCTAAAATTTCTCGTGAACAGCATCCTCATGAAAAAAAGAAAATCATGACTTTTGTTCCTAGAACAGAATCTGATTTTTCATATCTTAAAATTTTTGTAGATGCTATTCCTGGTATTCTACATTCGGCCGAAAGAGCAGGACTGAATCAACGATTGATCTTTACTTTTTTAACTGACATCTCCTGGTATATCCATCCCATTTATGATGGTCTCAAACGTATGATTCTTGAACGTGGGCTTGAGATGAACATTAGTTTTGAGACCCGTCCTTTAAGTTCGGCAAGTTTCCAGGACTGCGATATTTTTGTGGGCCTGCCTATGGAAGAGCTCATGTCGGATCTGGATCTCTATGCTTTAGTCACTCAGACACCTGTCCTTTTGCCCAGAACCTCAACCCGCCAGCAGCTGGTTAAGCAAGGCAAACTTGGTGAGACCTACCATCCGGAGGATGGTCGAGAACTTAAAGACAAATTAATTAAGATTCTTACTAATTATCCTAACTACTTAGATGAACTTAACGGCATTGAGCTTGAACTTCAGGATCAGCATCATTTTGAGCACTATGCTGAGGCCCTTTATGCTCATTATGAAAAGCTTTACATGCAACGGCTGCGTTACACTCAAAAAAAGAAGAAGTTCGCCTAAGTCTTTGACTTTTATTCCGCGCATGATTATAAATGACTCACTCTTAAATGGGGTCTTTCAGTAGAAGGATTAATGTTCAGTTAAAGGGGGGCCATTATGCCCACTAAATCACCTGTCTCTAAACAAACTTTTGACATTCCTGCTTGGGTCAAGGGTTTCGACTTCGAAGTCGGAGACGTTAAAGAAGTACAAGCAAAAACAGAATTCGGAGATCTTATCAACTCTGCAGGCGCCAAGAATTTCGCTGAAGGCGAAGTTTTCATGGGTCGTGTAGTTGCTATGAACGATGAGTTCGTCACTGTTGACATCGGCTACAAACAAGAAGGTCTTGTTTTAGCTCGTGAGTTCCGTAACTACGACGGCACCATGAAAGTAAAAGTCGGTGAGGATATCCAAGTTTACCTTGAGAAGCTTGAGTCACAAATGGGGAACCTTGTTCTCTCTAAAGACAAAGCAGAAATTCTTAAGGCTTGGGATAAAATCTCTGAAGCTTGCGAAAAAGGCGAACCTGTTGAAGGTACCGTTATCGCTAAAGTTAAGGGCGGTCTTTCAGTTGATATTGGTGTTAAAGCTTTCCTTCCAGGATCTCAAATTGACATCCGTCCTGTTAAAAATCTTGATAAGTACATTGGTAAAACAATGGAATTCAAAGTTATTAAATTTAACAAGAAACGTGGCAACATCGTCCTTTCTCGTCGCGCCATCCTAGCTGAAGAGCGTGGGAAGATGAGAGATGAAACACTTACTCAGATTCAAGAAGGTATGATCGTGAAAGGTATTGTGAAAAACATTACTGATTACGGAGCATTTATTGATCTTGGTGGTGTTGATGGTTTATTACATATCACTGATATGTCATGGGGCCGTGTTAAACATCCTTCTAACCTTCTTAACGTTGGTGATGAAGTAGATGTTAAGATCCTTAAATATGACGCTTCTAAAGAGCGTGTATCTCTAGGTCTTAAACAAGTTCAAGCAAACCCTTGGGAATCTGCTAAAGACAAATATATGCCAGGATCAAAAGTTTCTGGGGAAATCGTATCTGTTAAAGACTACGGTATCTTCGTTGAACTTTCTGATGGTATCGAAGGTCTTATCCACGTTTCAGAAATGAGCTGGACGAACAAAAAAGCTGCTAACAAGACTTACAATGTAGGCGACAAAGTTGAAGCCGTAGTTCTTGAAGTAGATGTTGAGAACAAGAGAATTTCTCTTGGTCTTAAACAACTTATGCCAAACCCTTGGGATGATTTAGCTGCTAAATACCCAACTGGTAAAACAGTTGAAGGTACAGTTAAAGCAATCGTAGACTTCGGTCTATTCCTTGACCTAGGCGAAGAAGTAGACGCTCTTATTCACGTTTCAGATCTTTCTTGGACTAAGAAGAACCTAAACCCTTCTGAAGAGTACAAAGTTGGTCAAAAAGTGAAAGCAGCCGTTGTTACTGTTGATAAAGAAAACCAAAAATTCTGCTTAGGCCTTAAACAGCTTGAAGAAGATCCTTGGAAACGCATTGAAGAACGTATGCCTGTTGGTTCACCTGTTGAAGGTGAAGCAGTTCGTATCACTGAATTTGGTGTATTTGTAGAATTAGAAACTGGTATCGAAGGTCTTGTACACATTTCTGAAATCTCAGAAGAGCGTGTAGAAAAACCATCTGATAAAGTTGCTAAAGGTGATAAAGTAAAAGCTATTGTTATCTCTATTGATAAACAAGCTAAGAAAATCGCTCTTTCTATGAAGGCCATTGCAACTGGTGAATACAAAACGGCTTACAAGCACGAAGAAGTGAAAGCTTCTACTCTTGCTGCAAAGCTTAAGGGTTTCAAAGTCTAATTTCTGAATTTATTCGAAATAAGCAGGGCCCGCAGAAATGCGGGCCTTTTTTATGCCAGGCATCGAAACCCTACGTCTTTTTTATCTAAACGAAAGTGTAGAAACAAGATTACGTGTGGATCAATGCACGCAAACTTAACCTCTTCTGTAAATTAATTTCCAAAACTCGAGATAATCCTTTAATCTTTTTATACCTAAATTTTTAATTTTCAAGGAGGATCGATTTGAAGCGATTATCGTTAATTGTTATTGCACTTACTTTAGTAACAAGTGCGCATGCTCAAAGAAGAGCTGCGCCTAAAGCAAAAAACCCAGCTCCAAAATCTGCGTCTAAAAGTAAGGCCACTCAAGTAAAAGACGATCTCAAAAACACTAACAAAGGTGCTTATGGGATGGCCGGTTGCGGTTTAGGTTCATTGGTTTTTGCTGATTCTGAAAGCAGAGTTTCACAAGTTCTTGCCGCTACAACCAATGGCACATACATGAACAACACATTTGCTGTTACTTCTGGCACTTCAAATTGTGTTCCTGATGCTTCTAAGACTGCTTCACTTAAAAAAAACATGGGTATGTTTATCGCTGCCAACCGCGAAGCACTTGCTAATGACGTGGTAAAGAGTAATGGAGACACGATCGTAGCGATGGGACAGATCATGGGTTGTAAAGACTCTGAATATCTTGGTGCAAAACTTCAGTCTCGTTATGAAAATATCTTCAGTTCAAAAGAAGATTCGACTGTTGCTGCTAACATGTATGACACTGTTTCTTCAGATCGTTATTTGATCGAAAACTGCACACTTTAATCAAGAGGACTTACTCATGAAATTTTTATTATTTATTACTCTGGTTGTTTTAAGTTCAGCAGTTATGGCCGATAAACCATATGGTATGGGTGGTTGTGGACTTGGTTCTCAACTTATGGGTAAGGAAGGAAATCAAATCCTGGCCATTACGACTAACGGAACTGGTACAAATACTTTTGCCATCTCTTCTGGAACTTCTAACTGCGTAACTGCTGCTGAGCAAACAGCTTTGATCAAAAACTTCATTGAAGCAAATCATCACAGCTTAGTAACCGATATGGCCAAAGGTCAAGGTGACTCTGTTAAAACTCTTGCCAGTTTTTATGGATGTGACTCAGATCTTTTTGCTTCAAAAGTTCAACAGAACTTTGAAACCATCACAAATGGTAAAGAAAGCGCAACTCAGATTATGGTTCACATCAACACGATGATTGAGAATAATGATTCGCTTAATGCTAAATGTACTCACGTCATCTAATTTGAATCAAAAAAGTTTTTTAATGGGCCTCCTTTGGGGGGCCCTTTTATTTCCATCATTTTCTGTGTTTGCCCAACATTGGCATGATCCTCAGTGGTTAAAACTTCTTCGTTATAACAAAAGTCTTTTTGGTTATAGATCCGAAGCCGATGGTAAAAATTTTTTTCTACATCCGGATGGTAGGACGTCTCCAGAGAAAGAACTTAAAGCTTTTGTTAAGGCCATCTCTTTCGGTGAAGGGGATGTCCATTGTCGATTCCCTGCCCGTTTTCGTTGGATTAAAAAAAAACATCCTGAAATTGCTACTCCCATAACTCCTTGTGAAAAACTAGATGAGTTTAGAGGACGACTCAAAGCAAAATCTCTTTTTTTAGTTTTTTCTTCCTATTATCTAAATAATCCAGCTTCCAGTTTTGGTCACACTTTTCTGCGCCTGGGAAAAAATCCCCGTGGGCAGTCCGACGAGAAGGTACAAACGGAGCTTCTTGATACTGGCATTAATTATGGAGCCGAAACAGGTGGAGCAAATCCTGTATGGTTTGCCATCGGTGGTCTGGCAGGTTTTTTTCCGGGCTCTTACAGTGCCATTCCTTATTATTATAAAGTGCGTGAGTATAATGATTTTGAATCCAGAGACCTGTGGAGTTATGAGCTTAATTTCACCGAAGAAGAAATTCTATTTGTCGTAGATCAAGTCTGGGAACTTGGGCATACCTACTTTGAGTACTACTTTCTAACTGAAAATTGTTCTTATCATGTGATGACTTTATTGGAAGGGGCGAGACCCAGTCTTAATATTGTGAAAGATCTGACTTATCTCTACGTCATTCCTGCTGATACTATCCGAATACTTAATGATCACAAACTCATTGAGACCGTGAAGTTTAGGGCAGCACCAAGTACGATTTTTTACCAACAGCTTAAGATGCTCAGGCCCTCTGAGCAAAAAATGATGATGAGTCTTTATGATGGGAAAAAGGAGTTAAATCCAGAACTTTCTCGAGAGAGAAGGGCACTTATTTACGATACGGCCCTAAGTTTAATGGATTTTAAAAATGCCAAAGCAGTTCTAAAAGGTGATGAGAAAATTCATGCTAAGAAACGTCCTCTCTTGGTTGGCCGCTCCAAAATTCTAGTTAGAAGTCCTGATTTGGATTTTTCCGATAAGATGAAAGAAGCTCCCCATAAAGGTCATCGCTCAAAACGAGTGGCACTGGGGTACTTAAACGCTAAAGGAAAAAATAAAATTGATTTTGAATGGCGTTTTGCTTACCACGATCTTTTGGATTATTCTCCCGCCTACCCCCATAGAACTAAATTGGAAGTAGGACGAACAAGTTTCCGGATAGATGGGCAAAACCTGCAATTCAGAGAATTTCAGCTCTTGGACATTTTATCCTTGGGCAAATGGGACCGATTTAATCGGGCCTCGGCCTGGAAGGTAAAATTTGGAAACTATCAGACACGATACAAAAATAAAGAACTGACGACCCAGGGAACTTCCCTGGGATATGGGTTAAGTTTTCATTCCCGCTATTTTTCTCCCTATCTCCTTGCCCACGGAGAAGCTTCTTATATAAGTGAAGAGCTTTATAAGATGAAGTTAGCATATGGAGCTGATGCTGGAATTTTGATGGATTTTTCTAATCAATGGAAGATTTATTCTGTTTTTGAAATAAGGATTAATCCATGGAATGAAAGTCAGTGGCTAAATGAGATTAGGTATTCGACTCAGGAATTTGCATTTGGAGGCCACCAGCGAGCTTTTACTATAAATGGAGATCAGGAATATGGACTTAATTTTTATTTCTATTTGTAGTATCTACTATTTGTAAAAAAAGGCCATCCGAAGATGGCCTATGGAAATTACATATTTGAGAAAGCTTTAATCTTTCCTTCGCCAGTAATGAAAATGGTGTCACTTTTTTCGAAAGCAGAAAATAACGACTTCATGGCGTATTTAACAGTGAGGTTGGCGGCCATGACTGGATTTTCTTTAGTTCCTACATTCATAATTCCAGTTAACTTCATCTCAGATGAGAAGTCCCAACCAAAAGTCGTTTTGATTGTTCCTGGAACAATCATCGCACTTGAGATGAATTTCCCTTTGCCGTTATATGATCCACCGTATGAGAAGATCACTGAATAATCGAATTGAACGACTACTTTGTTATAACCATTACGAAGTTTGATGGAGAATTTCTTTTCAATAGGTTCACTAAAGTTTTCAAGATCAAAAGCACTTACAATTTCTTTCGTGACAGGGTCCTTGGGAACAATATCGATTGAGGCATAAGTAGAAACGTTACTTGGTCTGCCTTTGGTGACAAGGGTATAAACAGCATCACCTAAAGCAACAAAATCTCTGGCCACGGCAATAACTTTTTTAGTTTGTTCTAGCCTGTCGACCTTTGGTTCTTCAGGAGTGGGCGTCGTTACAGGGGTCTCGGCCTTAACATTACCTAATAGGCCATTTTTGAAGTTTTTAACTTCTGTGACCGTAATACTTTTAATTTGGTACTCAAGTGGAATTTCCTCTGCGTAAGTAGCAGTTGAGAGTAGAAGAGCTGCAGTAAGCATCGATTTTTTCATGATTCCCCCTAATTGAATTTACCCCGTTAAGACTGGGGCGTTTCTATCAGGATTAGGCACGGTCGGTCAATAGGCAGCATTATAATAATAACACGTTACGCGTCAAAGGTTTAGTTCTCTATGTAAATGATCTTTAAATCTTTATAAACGTATAAGTATAACTAGTGATTTGTATAAGCATAGCTACTGTTTCTGAATACTAAAGGCCCGATGTATGTTTGTTTGGTGAAAATCTTGAGGAATCGTCCATTGGCTAATCTCTTTAACCTTATACTTTTCAGTGATGATTGTATGGAGTTCAAATTTTCTTTTGTTTGTGGAGAAGTAGAGTGTTCCACCATCATTGAGAAGATTCATACAGTCTCTAATAAGAAGAGGGTGATCTCTTTCAATATCTAAATCCTCTTCCATACGTTTTGAATTTGAAAAACTAGGAGGATCTAAAAGAATCACATCAAAAGTTTCATTATCCTCTTTCCGGACCAAAAGTTCTTTGGTCACGTCGGCTTGATAAAAACGATGATTTTTGACATCAATGTTATTGAGAAGAAAGTTTTCATGGGCCCAATCAAGATAAGTTCGTGACATATCAATTGAGGTGACAAATCCACCTCCAACAGCTGCGGCAACACTTAAAGATCCAGTATAACAAAAAAGGTTGAGCACCTTTTTATTTTGACAGTTCTGTAGAAGAAATTGTCTCAAGGGTCTGTGATCTAAAAAAAGACCTGTATCTAAATAACGCTCAAGATTTACTAAAAACTTAAATGGCGGTTCGTTAACTGGAAAGAAGTCGTTTGATCGAGGATCAAGAGGGCGGTATTGTTCATTACCTTTTTGTTTTTCACGGATTTTAAAATATTGGAGAGATAGGGGAATCGACATGACTTCTAAAAGGGCCTGTTCAATATCTTCTTGATGTTGTTGTCTTTTAGGCTGGTCTTCATCCCCCAGTTTTTTTCCTTGTTCATATATAACGGCTTTTGAACCATATATATCAATTAAATAAGGATATTCCGGAATGTCTTTATTATATAAGCGATAAGCTTCGATATTATTTTTAGTCAGATAAGTCTTAAGTTTTTTTTGATTCTTTAAAAGACGATTTTTTAATGCTTGTGATTCAGTGGACACGGTATTGCCTTTCATTTCGATTTAGTGCATCCTCCTAGTATACCAATTGAAGAAAATTATGTCTGCAGAAACTGATAAAGATGAACAATCCGGCGTTGCAACCATTCGCAAAGAAAAATTGCAGACACCTCGTATGTATAAAGTCCTCATGCATAATGATGACTATACAACTATGGAATTTGTTATTTTGATTTTGCAAAAATACTTTAATAAGAACTACACTGAGGCGCAGGCCATCATGCTTGAGGTCCATACACGTGGTTTTGGAGTGTGTGGTATCTATACCTATGAAGTCGCCGAATCAAAGGCTTCTAAAGTAGTTAAGTATGCACGCGACAATGATCATCCACTGAAATGCACAATAGAACCTGTTGAATAAAAAGAATATCTTAATCTTACAGCCTTGTCTTTTTCACATCCGACTCCATATTAAAGTGGATATAATTGGGATCAGAGAGGGTAAATCTATGATTAGTCAAAAACTTGAACAGATATTGAATAAGGCCATTAAACGGGCCAATGAAAAAAAGCACGAATTTCTCACACTTGAGAACGTTCTTCTTACCATGCTGGAAGATGAAACTGTTTTAGGGGTGTTATTAGATCTAGGGACAAATCTTCCCGATCTAAAAAAAGATCTTCAAGCCTTTTTGAATGAAGACTCAAATTTTTCTTTATTAAGTGAAAATGAGATTGAGGATTTAAACCGCAAACAGTTTGGTAATGATCAGTTACGTGAAGTTGCTCGTGAAAATGGTATTTATTACCAGCCTGAAATTTCTCTTTCTCTTCAGAGAGTGATTCAAAGAGCAGCTATCCACATTCAGAGTTCTGGAAAAAAATCCATTCAGGCCATTAATATCCTGGTTGCGATGTTCAGTGAGAAAGAATCTCATGCCACCTATTTTTTAGAAAAACAGGGTGTGAGCCGTATTGATGTCGTGGAAAAAATCTCACATGGAACGGATCGTCCGGTGAATCGCCAAGAAGAAAGTGTCTCCACAGAAACTGGTGGAGATACTTTCAGAAAAGAGGAAAAATACGAGAAGGCCTTAGCTGAGTTCACCACTAACTTAAATGAATTGGCCAAAAAAGGAAAAATCGATCCGATTATCGGTCGAGAGGATGAAATTCAAAGAATTATTCAGATCCTTTGTCGCCGTAGAAAAAATAATCCGATTTTAGTGGGTGATGCTGGAGTAGGTAAGACAGCTATCGCTGAAGGCTTGGCCAAAGCCATTGTAGAACATAAAGTACCATCGGCACTTGCCACAACCACTGTTTATAGTTTGGACATGGCCTCACTTTTGGCAGGAACAAAGTTTCGTGGTGACTTTGAAGAACGTCTTAAAATTGTTCTACAGGCCCTGGAAAAACAAAACGAAAATGGTGGATCGATTCTTTTTATCGATGAAATCCATACCATTATCGGTGCAGGGGCCACCTCTGGTGGAAGTTTAGATGCTTCCAATCTTTTAAAACCAGCTCTTTCGAAGGGACAAATTCGTTGTATGGGCTCAACAACTTTTGATGAGTACCGCAAATATTTTGAAAAAGATCAGGCCTTAAACCGCAGATTTCAAAAAATTGACGTATTAGAACCTTCAGTTGAGGACACCGTCCTTATTTTAAATGGGCTTAAGTCAAAATTCGAAGAACATCACAATGTTCGTTATTCTGAAGAAATTATTCGTGCAGCCGTCGAACTTTCACATAAACACGTCACGGATAGAAAACTTCCTGATAAGGCCATTGATGTGATCGATGAGGTGGGATCTTATATTCGTTTGAAGCCGGACCGTGAAGTTGGTTCTGAGGTGCTCATGGCAGATCTTGAGCATATTGTTTCTAAAATTGCTCGCATTCCTCAGAAGTCGATTTCAATTAATGAAAAAGAGAAACTGCGGCATCTTGAAAGAGACTTAAAACTGATGATCTATGGTCAAGATGAAGGTATTGAGAAAGTTGCTAATGCTCTCATTCTTTCTCGGTCAGGCCTGGGACATGCTCATAAGCCCATTGCAAGCTTTCTTTTTACCGGGCCTACAGGTGTGGGTAAGACGGAGCTGGCCAAGCAGCTGGCCCTTACGATGGGAATTAATTTCATCCGCATAGATATGTCTGAGTTCATGGAAAAGCATACCGTTTCTAAATTAATTGGAGCTCCTCCAGGATATGTGGGTTTTGAGCAGGGTGGCGTCTTAACAGATGCGATTCACAAGAGTCCATATTCCGTCCTTCTATTGGACGAAATTGAAAAAGCACATGTGGATATCTTCAATATCCTTTTGCAGGTTATGGATCATGGATCACTTGCTGATTCAAATGGTAGGGCCTCTGATTTTAGGAATGTTATCTTGATCATGACTTCCAATGCCGGTGCCAAAGAGATGGAGGCAGGTTCAATTGGATTGTCGGGAGCTCGTGGAGGGGAAATAAATTCCACTAAGCGTGATCAGGCCATTAAGGGATTTTTTACCCCAGAGTTCAGAAATCGACTAGATGCCATCATTACTTTCAATAAACTTGATAATCGAAACATTGATATGGTGGTTTCGAAGTTCTTAATGGAGCTTGAAGGGCAATTGGTTGAGAAAAAAGTCGATATGGAAGTCACTTCAGCTGCTAAGGATTGGTTATCGACCAACGGATATGATAGCAAACTTGGCGCCCGACCGATTGTTCGTCTTATCAACGATAAAATCAAGAAGCCCTTGGCCCACGAAATCCTTTTTGGTAAACTTGAAAAAGGTGGCAAGGTCATCGTTGATCAAAAAAATGACGATCTTGTTTTCATTTTTTCCTAAACCTATTCAAACTTTCTTCCGATCCTCATGCATACGACATCAATCGCATGCATGAGGACCTAAAAAACTTCAAAAAAAACTCCGATTGATAAAAAAAAAACTATTTTGAAATAAAATATGTATTTTTTGTTTGCGTTAATTGGAAAAGCTGATTAAGCTAAAAATAAGAAAGGTCAAATAATGTTTACCAACTATTTCCTGGGAGGAAATTATGGCTAAGAAAGCAACAAAGAAAGCTACTAAAAAAGTAACTAAGAAAGCTGCTCCAAAGAAAAAAGCTACTAAAAAAGCTACAAAGAAAGCTGCTAAGAAGTAGTCTTCTGAAAAAAGAGCCCTCGAAAGAGGGCTTTTTTTTTGCCTTTTTATTTCGTTCAAGACATTCTCTTCTTTTTTAAAACTCACCAAAAATACATATGAAACAAATAAATCAGATATTCTTTAAAGGTCTTATCGTCGTTTTGCCTATCACTCTGACCTTTTATTTACTTTTTTGGGCCAGCGTAAAGGTGGAATCACTTTTTAAATCCAGTTTGCAGTGGATATTAGGCAAAGAACTCTATATTCCTGGCCTAGGGATAGCAGTGACTTTGATCCTGGTCTTTTTAGTGGGTCTTTTGGTTAGTAACTTTATCACTGCCAGGCTTTTTAACTGGATTACAGATACTTTAGAAAAAGTCCCTTTGATTAAGGTGATTTATAATCCTTTAAAAGATCTCATGGCCCTGATTCCTGGTCGTAGTAGTTCAAAAAATAAATTACAACGTGTCGTCATGGTGCCGCTTGAAGGCCTAGGTGTGGAAGTTATGGGTCTTGTGACCCGAGAAGACCTGGAGGAGATCCCAGATAAAAATCTTATTACCGTTTATGTTCCATTGAGTTATATGCTTGGAGGACTGACTGTCTTTGTAGATCGTAACAAAGTTAAAAAAGTCGACATGGCCGTAGATCAGGCCCTTAAATTATCAGTCACTGCATGGATCAAGGCCCCTGAAACAGAACGAAAATGATTTGCCCTCTTTGTCATCATCCTGAATCTTCACTTTTTGATCAGGATAAGTTCCGGACTTATTATCGCTGTGAGGCCTGCACGGTCGTTTACGTGCCTCATGAATATTTTTTGAAATCTAATGAAGAAAAGGGGCGCTACGATGCCCATCAGAATAACGATTCATCATACGAAGCTTATTTATCCCAAATTGCCTTAAATATCTTTGCTCATGTTTCAACTGAACAGCAGGGGTTGGATTTTGGATGCGGGGCCACAACACTGATGCAAATGATTTTCGCTAGAAAAAGCATTAAGCTCGATTCATATGATCTATATTTTTTTCCAAATGAAAAAATTTGGGAAGGTACATATGACTTTATCATTATGTCAGAGGTCATCGAACACCTAAGAAATCCTCTTGAAACTATGGAAAAACTTGCCGCATGCTTAAAACCAAAGGGACAGATTTTCATCAAGACTAAATTTTATCCAGAAAATAAACAGAAGTTTCATGAGTGGTTTTACAAAAGAGACTTAACCCATATTATTTTTTTTAATGATATGTCTTTGAATTGGTTTGCCTCCAGACTCGGATTTAAAAAACTAAAATCTTTAAATCTTCCGGATCTCTATCAGCTGATTAAGGAAGAAAAGTAGTCTGATAAGCTTTTAATGACCCCTAAATCTAGTTTGAGTTCGCGATAATTAACGTTGGCCATGTCAAAAATGCGCTTTGCGATCTGATTTTCCACCGTGTCGTTATATTTATCCGATAAAAAAATGACTTCTTTAACCTGAACGGTGGCAATCATTTTAGCACACTCATGGCAGGGGAAAAGAGTCACATAACAACGAGAGCCAATAAGACTGGCCTTAGCATGAAGGATGGCATTGGCCTCGGAATGAACGACGTAGGCATATTTTTGTTGGTCTAAAGGAACTGATTTGATATTTCCCCAAGGAATTTTGCTTTCATCAATACCAGCAATCTGACCATTGTAGCCCATAGAAAGCTGGTGATTATTATCATCCACAAAAACACAACCGACTTTAGTGTTGGGGTCTTTACTTTTAAACGATGCCATCATGGCCTGAAGCATGAAGTACTCATCCCAGTTCAGGTGAGAGGCCACCGGGAGAAAATTAACCTTGGGATCCATATGACGCAGCCCCGATTTAGATTTTTAGCTCAACATTTTAGAATGTTCGAAGTATCTTTTAAGGGTATAAAACTGTCAATGGAAGGTAAAAACATGAAATATGAAATTCCTCGTGAAATGTTCAAACAGCGCCTAGAGGACAGACTAAACTTTGTTTTTGTAGATCTTCTTCCAGCAGAACGTACTCCTGTTAAGTTTGAAAATGTTGTTCATATGAATTATAGCTCACAGTTTAAGAGTGAGTTTACTACTCAGTATCCAAATAAGAATCAGAACGTCGTTCTTTATAGTCTTCAAAGAGAAGATGAGGCCCCTGCTAAAGCGGCCCAAGACTTAGCTGATGTTGGTTACAATTTTGTCTATTTTTATAATGGAACTCCCGATGACGTCGTTTTAGACAAGGGTCTAAATTAGATAAAAAAAAGCCCCAAAAATGGGGCTTTTTTTGTTTTAAAAAATGTTAACAAATCTACAGTTAATATTGGCCCAGGCATTTACAAATGGATTATTCAGCATCGTTCTCAGAAATAAATAACGATATTCATTTGGAATCAAAACTTGTTCAACCATTTTTGCATGAAGTAAAAAACCTTGGGACGTTTGTCCAAAAACTTGGCCATTACAGATGATTGTTTCATAATAAGGGTTATAGATGGTAGCAGCGACTTGACCTGGAATAATGCGGATGTCTGCTCGAGCTGGAAAAAACTGTGCAAATACCGAAGGACTGAACACCACACAAAAAAGGACTAAAACCTTTAATTTCATAAAAACCTCCCGTGATTTTAATGTGCTTATAAAAATACCGATGCGTGTTGTCAATGGAGTGTACTGACAATCCTCTCAAACAAGGATAGAACTCTAGAAAAATTAAGATCTTACCTTGAGGTAAAAAATGCAAACACCCACTCATTTTCCTACAGAACCAAAACAAGTTTGGAATTATTTTCACGCGATTAACCAAATTCCAAGACCTTCAAAACAAGAAGATAAGTTTCGTCGTTATATTTTAGAGGAAGCTGAAAAACTTAAACTAAAAACTCACACCGATGAAGTAGGGAACGTTATCGTTTATGTGCCTGCTAGTTCTGGTTATGAGGACCATGAAACAGTAATTATTCAGAACCATATGGACATGGTGACCGATGCTACCCCTGATAGACAAATTAACTTTGCCCAAGATCCTATTATTACTTTTAGAGATGGGGACTGGCTTAAGGCTGATCGCACAACCTTGGGTGCTGATAACGGGATTGGCTGTGCAGCTGCTTTGGCCCTTATGCATGATGCAGACATTGCACATCCTGCTTTGGAACTTCTCTTTACCATTGATGAAGAGACGGGTCTTAAAGGAGCTTGGGGAGTAGATGCTAAATTTCTTAAAGGAAAAAAGATGCTCAATCTCGACACTGAGGAGTGGGGCAGTCTTTATATTGGATGCGCTGGTGGTATCGATTATGAATTTAAAAAGACATTAAAATTTGTTCCGGCGACACTTATAGGAACCTCCGTCAAACTCACTGTTGGTGGATTTTTAGGTGGTCACTCGGGAGTTGATATTCATGAACAAAGAGGTAATGCGGTTAAGTTTCTTATGGACTGGATCCATTCACTTCCTCAAGATTCATTCGAGTTAGCAGAATGGCGAGGTGGTAAAGCTCATAACATTATTCCCAGAGATGCTTTTGCTCTTTTAAATGTTAAGAATTTAAAAGAGGTCGAGGATGTTGGAGAAAGGGTCTTGGCCCGATGGAAATCGTTTATGCCTGGAAGTGATCAGGCCTTTACAATAAAAGTGGAAAAATATGCTGAGACCTTAGGGGAAGTCGTGGCCACTCAAGATTTGAAATCAGTTCTTCATTTTCTTTTGGCCTTCCCACATGGTGCACACGCTTATGACCTTGCCAGTGATAAAACGTTAGTGGCCTTAAGCAATAACTTAGCGATCACACTTTTAGTAAGAGGACAATTCTACTTAGAAAGTTCCTTAAGATTTTTTGACCGAGGCGAGTGTGTGGGATTGGAAAATCAGATAACGGCTTTGGCCCTTGGTTTTGGTATGGAAACGACTAAAAATGGAGAGTATCCAAGTTGGAAGCCGGTTCGTGAGAATAAACTTCTGGATCTTGTTGCTAATAAATACAAAGAGCTCTTTGACAAAGATGCCAAGATTACGGCCATCCACGCCGGTCTTGAATGTGGCATTTTAAGAGACAAAATCGGTCCAATTGATGCTGTTTCATTTGGACCAACAATCATGGGTGCTCATTCTCCCCAAGAAAGAGTTTTGATCCCAACAGTGGAAACCTTTTGGGAACTTCTTAAAGCAGTTTTAAAATCACTCTAAATTGGAGCTTCAAAATGATCTCGTATCAAAATTATAAAATCATTCACCTGGTTTCTCTGGTGATTCTTCTTTCTGGACTTGGAATCAGTTTTTATGGC
>CAMCZE010000023.1 GCA_945885655.1 Bacteriovorax stolpii
AAACTTAAAACATACAACAATTATAATACGATTACCTTTGAATTAACTCCTTTTGAAGTTCAGAAGATGGTTTTTATGATCGCCTCTGGTGGTAATATCCATCTTTCACTTAGAAATAACGATGATAAAACAATTGAAAGAATTAGTGCGACTCGCCTGTATGATGTATTAGGTGAAGACGCTAATGAAGCAAGGTCTTATTTTGCAGAGCAATTATCTAAAGACGCAAAAAAAACAGGGGTCGGTGGTGGTCGTTAAAAATCACCTACTACTGATACTTCTAACGCTTCTTTTTAGCACGGTTACACTTGCTCAGGATGTTCCTGCGGGAAGCACCAGTAAAGAGTTGGAAGTTCCAATTGGTATCGACATCATTGAAAAAATTGCTTTTGACTATAATACCAAGGTGAGTATCGGTAACGAACAGCTGATAAAACTTGTTCTTATACCTCAAAAAAAAGAGATCGTTTTTCAAGGACAGAAGCCTGGACGGACTACAGTTACAATTCGTGACAATCTCGGAGATGTGAGGCTTGTTTATACTGTCCAAATTACCACAACAGGGAAGTCTAATGTGGTTTCTGAGCTACGTGAACTTATCGGGAACGTAGAGGGATTGGAAATCGGAATTCGAGGAGGCAAGGTCTTCGTCGGTGGCGAGATCGTTGTTCCGGATGATATTGGAAGAGTATCAAAAGTACTTGCTAGTTATCCCGAAGTTCTGACACTGATTGAGCTTTCGCCACAAACTCAGAGAATTATTGCACGCAAGATGAGTGATGAGCTGGCCAAAAATAATTTAAAAGATGTGAGTGTACGAATAGTTAATAAAACTTATTGGCTAGAAGGTGTTGTCAGTTCAGATGCTAAAAAAACACTGGCACTTAATATTGCTAATGCATATTTGCCTCCTAAAATTCAAACTCTTTCTTCTGGTGATGCTCGATTCGCAGCGCCTAAAACAAATGATATCTTGGACTTCATTGCCGTTAATGAGAAAAAAGACCCTCAGCCAGCACCTAAAATGATTAAGATCACAACACAGTTTGTGGAATTATCAAAAACTTATGGGAAGGTTTTTGCTTTTAAGTGGGCCCCTCTTATGGGTGAAGATAATAGTCAAATTTCATTTGGGCAAACTGCCGATGGAAACGTAACTTCAACTTCTTCTGGAACACTAAGTGCCACTATCTCAAATCTATTTCCAAAACTTAATTCAGCTAAAGTTGCTGGTTACGCTCGCGTGATTCAATCTGGAATGATTGTCGTAAGAGATCAGCAAAAAGGGAACATTACAAAAACTACAGAGATTCCATTTGCTATCGGTTCCGGAGATTTTACTCGCCCAGCTACTGCTAAAGCTGGCCTTACGATGGATGTTCAGCCAAAAATTTTAGAACAAGAAAAAATCGAACTTCCTATTAATCTTACGGTAAGTGTGACATCGGGTTCAAGTCCGCCCATCACAACGAGCAACTCCATTAGTACCAACCTGGTGGTGAAGTCAAAGGAATCGGCCGCAATCGGGGGTGTTGTTCAGAATCAATCAAGTACTGATTTTGATAACACAGGTGATGATCCCGCTCCAGCACAAGCAGCTGCAGGTTCAGGTGGAACTCCTTTGTTCAGATTATTTAGAGCAAAAAATTATAAAACAAACAAAAGTCAGTATGTTGTTTTTGTAACACCCGAAGTAATTGAATCTGCTTCTGCGGGTACTGAAGAAATTAGAAAGAAGTTTAGAAGAAGAGAGTAAGAAATTATGGCCGGTCATATTATTAGCATAATTGGAGGCAAGGGAGGCGTGGGTAAATCTCAGGTCGCTGCGAACTTAGCACTTGCTTATGCAGCTGAAATTCGTGCCAAAACTTTATTGTTGGATTTTGATCAAAAAGCCTGTGGTGATCAAAACATCATTACAGGATTAAAATCAAAAAAAAATGTGAAGGAACTTGCTGAGTTTTCCGGGGCCATTGATCCAAGATCTATTCAGCTTTTTACGGCTGAACACAAGTCAGGTATTTCATTTATTGGTATGCCGACAGAATCAATAGCTGCTAATCAGATTAATGAAGAAGGATTAGGAAAGGTGCTTAAGGCCCTGGTTAATCTTTATCCCGTAACGATTATCGACGTAGGGAGTGATTTAACCCCTCTGGCACTTAAAGCGCTTGAGTTTTCAACCCTGATTTTTATTGTCGCGACCCCAGATGTTTTAGCGGTTAATCAATGTCGTAGAATGTATTCAGACCTGGTTACCATGCTTTTTCCAAAAGATATGATTCAGATTTTGGTGAATCAGGCAGTAAATGGTCACCCAGTAAGTCCAGACGTTATTGGCAAACAAATCGGAAAACCAGTTTTTCATGCAATTCCTAAAGACGATGCAAGCTGTATCGCTGCTCTTTCAAGGTCAACTCCAGTTCTGGTAGGTGCTAAAGGTTCTCCATTTGGTAACGGGATTACAGATTGTGTTCGAAAACTTATACAGAAGAATGTCCTTAAGACTTTAGAGAAACTTTCTAAACCGCAAGATACAGTAGCAGTAGGTTCAACAAATGCCCCTGGAAGTCCCGGGGCCATTGCAGACGATACGAAAAGAAAAGATCAGTGGACGGAACTTAAAAGTAGAATTCACAAAGCTCTTGTTGAAGAAATGGATCTTAAGAAACAGGACGAAAATGATCCAAAAGCAAAGATTATTTTACGTGAGCAGACCAAAAAGATGGTTGTTGAACTATTGGGAAAAGAAGACACAAAAACGATTTTAAACAATCGTGAAGATATGAACAGGATCGTTAAAGAGATTCTGGATGAAGCTTTAGGCCTTGGCCCTTTGGAAGATTTGTTGGCGGACAAATCAATTTCAGAGATCATGGTTGTAGGTCCAAAAAAAATATATTACGAACAAAAAGGTAAGGTTCGTAAATCAGAAATTACTTTTACTAACGATCGTCAGGTAATGAACGTTATAGAACGTATTGTCGCCCCTATTGGCCGACGGATTGATGAAAAAACACCTTACGTAGATGCCCGGCTTCCGGATGGATCACGTGTGCATGCAATCATTCCTCCGTGTGCCATTGATGGGTGTTGTATCACAATACGAAAATTTCCAGATAAACGCCTTGATTATAAAGACCTTGTTAAGTTTGGTTCTTTGACCGAAGAGATGGCAGATTTCTTACGAATTTCTGTTGAAGCTCATAGAAATATGGTTGTTTCAGGTGGTACAGGATCTGGTAAAACAACTCTGATTAATATGCTCGGTGGATTCATCCAGTCGAATGAAAGAATTATTACTTGCGAAGACTCTGCAGAGTTAAATTTTCCACAAGACCACATTGTAAGACTTGAAACCCGCCCACCTTCATTGGAAGGGGATGGTGAAATTGATATTCGTTGTCTGGTTAAACAAACCCTGCGTATGCGCCCTGATCGAATTGTGGTGGGAGAGTGTCGAGGTGGTGAGACTTTGGACATGTTACAAGCGATGAATACTGGACACGATGGTTCAATGACAACAGTCCATTCAAATACACCCAGAGATGCTATCAGTCGCCTTGAAACACTTGTTCAATATGCTGGTGCGGGTTTACCTCAAAAAGCGATTAAAGAAATGATTGCTTCAGCGGTACATATGATTATTCAGCAATCACGACTTGATGATGGTTCTCGTAAGATTCTTTACATAACTGAGATCGGTGGATTACAGGGTGAAGTTGTGACTCTTCAAGATATTTTTGTTTATAAACAAGAAGGTATGGGGAAAGATGGGAAAATTACAGGCAAGTTTATGGCCTCTGGTTTTATTCCTAAGTTCATCGAAACTCTTGAGAAAAAAGGATATAAGGTCCCAAGAGGGCTTTTTGTGAATAAATAATGCTAATAAAAATATTATTTTCATTTTTATATTTTATTTTAAATAATGCCCAAGCACAGGACGTAATCAAACGTAAGCGTGAAACAGATTTTTTTTTAGATGTTTTAGGAGTGAAAGGTATTTTAGGCGTTATTGGCACACTCGTGTTTGTTTATGCCTATAGAAATAGTATCAAGATTTTTTCTTGGATTGATGATCAGACTTACGGTACTCGCGACTATATTCTCAAAAAATTTGAAATTATGTTTATTGAGGTTGAGCCAAGAAAAATAACGATAGGTCTTCTGGTTATGTCTTTTGGCATGGGAATTATGACTTTTTGTATCTTCGCTCTCCTGGGTAAATTGGCCCTTGCTGTTTTGTTGAGTATTGTAGTGGTTATCGTTGGATGGAAATCTCCTAAACCTATCGTGGATTATTTTGAGGAAAAAAGAAAAAAGAAATATCAGATGCAGATGGTGGATGCTTTAAATCTCATGGCCAATGGCCTAAGAGCAGGATTAACTGTTCCACAATCAATTGGCATGGTAGTGGATGAGCTTCCTCCTCCAGTGAGTCAGGAGTTTAATCTTGTATTGCAACAAGCAAAAATCGGTGTTCCTCTAGATGAAGCTTTAGAGAATTTAAAAAAGCGAGTTTATACAGAAGATAACGAAATGTTTGTGACAAGTGTGAACATCCTTCGTGAGACTGGAGGTAACCTTGCTGAAACTTTCGATACCATCGTAAGCGTGATCCGTGAAAGAGTTAGGCTTCAATTAAAAATAGATACATATATTGCGTCTGGAAAAATTCAGGCCTACATCATTGCAGCAATGCCATTTGCGATGATTGTGATGTTTGGAAGTGGTGACCCGGAGTATTTTCCTCTGCTTTTCGGAACGATTTTAGGTTTAATCGCCATGGTCGTAATCTGTGGAATGGTAGCTTTAGGGATGTGGGTTATTATGAAGATAATTAATATTAAAGTTTAGTCTCCGTCATACCGATATATGCGACGGACCTAACTACGTGTAAAAGGTGGACCTATGAAGTTTAGAAACGGACTTTTCCTCGCTCTCATGATCGCCTTAATGGCGACTTTCGCACAAGCTGGTGTGAATTTAAAAAATGGTAACTTCTATATCTCATATACAGATATCGTCGTTCCTGGAGGCGGGAAAAAGTTAGAAATCACAAGAACATATAATTCTAAATCAACTGATGTTGGTTGGTTTGGTTTTGGATGGGGAAGTGAGTTTGAAACTCGTTTAGAAGTTTCAGCTGATGGTTCAATTGTTATTCATGAACATGGTTCGGGCTCAAAAGTTCGATTCACTCCTAAAACTCCGATTGATGCTGTCGCAGCTGCTACGAAAATCGTAGCTGAAATGAAAAAGAAAACAGCACTCTCAGAAAAGTCCGCTGCAGATCTTGTAAAATCACTTGCTGAAAATGCAGAGAGACGGCACACGTATGCTGTGAATTTCGGTGTTGAAGCAACTATCGCTCCAGGTTCAGTTCTATATTCAAACGACCGTGGCCCACAAGAGCTTCATGTAAGTAAAGAAGGTTATCGTCGTTCGCAGCCAGATGGAAAACAAGATTATTTTAATACTGAAGGCTTACTTGTAAAAGTTGCTGACAAATCAGGTTATTTTGTAGGTTTCACTTATAAAGACGGAAATCTTGTTTCCCTAAAAGATTCTCAAGCTAAACAAATATTTTTCTCTTGGTACCCTGATGGGATGGTAAAAGAAATTTGGTCGGCAGGTGATAAAAAGGCACTTTATAAATATCAAGAGACTGATCTTGTTTACACTAAAGATGTTGGTGGGAATGTATATGAATTCGCTTATGATAAATCTCACAACTTAAGTGAGATCCGATATGGCGATAAGACAAAATTGAAAGTGGCTTATGATCCTAAGACTTTTTTTGTAACAGAGATTACAGACAGAAATAGCGAAAATACGAAGTATCAATATGGTTCTAATCCAGCAAAAACCGAAGATCATTATTGGACGACTGTAACAAAAGCAGGTTTTGATGGTAAACCGGTGGCCAATCGTTACGAGTATGAGATTAAAGCTAAGGACGATGGTGCTCGTTACACTTATAGAATTTTAACTGAGATCAACGGAATAAAAACGGAAACAATCTATGCCGATAACTCGCTTCCAGTTAAGATTGCTCGTGGTACTCACGTAACCAATTTTGAATATAATTCAAATGGACTTTTGACTAAAAAATCTTCCACGAAAGGTGACTTTGTTAATATCGAGTACGATGACAATATCAACAAGATTAAAAAAGTTGTTAACAATGATGGTACAACTAATTTTGAATATGATCCCAAAGGTAATCTGACTAAAGCTGCTAACAATGCTGGAAAAACAGTTTTTTTGATTTATGATACAAAAGGTAAGATCTCTAAGATGGTTGATCAAGATGCATCTCAAAAACGTATTCTAGCGTTCAAATACAATGCCCTCGGTAAGCCAGTAGAGATTGAAATGGAAAAAATAGGTAAGATTAACGTGGCCTATGATAACTATGGCGAGATTAAAAAAGTAGATTCAAGTGCTGGGCACAAGATGGCACTTCAAGTGACTCAGGCGTTTCAGAATTTACTCACGATTGTGAAGCCAGCTGGTGTTAATTTAAATATGTAATTTGTTAAGGAGATTATATGAAACTAAATTTAGTCTTAGCCCTTGGTTTACTTATGGCCTCAACATCAGTTTTTTCCAAGTCAGGTGAGACTGGGCAGAATGCAAGTTCTGGTCTTTCTTGTAAAGAGCAGGCCCATGGTTGCGGCCCTTGTGAAGCAAAATGTATTCAACAGAATGGTGGTGAGGGTGGTAAAAGACCCGGTTTTGAGGCAATTCCAAGCGCAAGAAGACCAAGTGGTAAGAGCCGTGCAGTTAAACGCTAACTGATTTTGAAGATCATTCATTAAAAAGCCGCTCTTATGAGCGGCTTTTTTTTGTCTATAATTCAGACACACCTTTAAAAAGTGACCAATCTTTAGACACCTCATTACCTTTTTACAGGACCTTAGTGAACGCCATTTCTGGCACATCTCTTGCTTCATATAAAACAACAGGATCAACTTTTAGGGGGTATCTATGAAAAAAATTATTCTTATCGCTTTTATATTTTCTTTGATGAGTAACCTCGCTCTTGCTGGCCAGGTCGATACAGAGTGTCCATGGATGAAAGAGCAAAATGAGCGTACAAATCCGAAGGCCAGTGGGGTTAAGTCACCTGTTAACGTAAGATCATCAAGTAAGGCCATTCGTAAATAAATAATGTAAAGATCAGGGAAGGGTTAGCTCTTCCCTGATCATTCCTTAGACAACACATATAAAGATCACACACCTATCGATACGCTTTCGAGCACTTACAATCACTAAAAATGGCACAAGACTTGTAATACTTAAAGTACCACTTTAAGGAGGACCCATATGAAAATTTTAAGTCTTGTTGTTTGTCTTATGTTTGTTTTTTCAGCTTATTCTGCACAGGTAGATACTGAGTGTCCTTGGATGAAAGAACACAATGAGCGCTCAAATCCTAAAACTCAAAAAAACGAATCAAAAATTAAAAATAAAGCAGCGATTAAAAAATAATCTAATGAGATTTGATGAGGTCATCAAGTTGGGCCTTATCTTGTTGATGAACTTCTTCTAAAGGCTCACTGGTCATTTGTTTAGAAGAGGCCATTTTTGATTTCACAGTGTCTTTAAATTTTGGATGGGAATTACCAAATAAGCGTCGAGCGTAGTCGCTCGTAGCACGATAGGCGCTTCCAACTAAGTTTTCTGTGGTGTCTTGCACTACAGAAACGATGGGATTAGCAGCAGCATAAAAATATGAGAATAAAGAGCGTTTATTAACAGTGATTGAAAGTAGGCAGATCAACATCACAAAAAATCCGAAAGCTCTTAAGATTACTTTCATCATATTGTATCCTTCTTAGTTAATCGCTTGGAGACTGTAGGCCACAAGCACACAAAATGTTACGGATTCAAGGACTAGGTTATATTTCTGTATCTGTGAAATTAGATTTGTATTAATTTCACAAGGATTCATAGAAATTTTTGGAGGATAAAGTTTCATCTTATAGGAATTTAATTCGTCATCAAGGCTTATTTGTCTTCCAACAAGGATGTTCATAGATTCTATAAAAAGAGGAAAGTAATAGTTTTTCTCAGCTATAGTAAGTTCATGATGATCTAAACATAAATAGCAAGTGATGTTACCTCTTAAGTCTCCAGTGATCTCAAACTGAACTCGTAAATTTTCTTTTGAATAAATGGGATTAAGATCTGATTTGTGAATAAGACGCGCATTCTGCATGATGCTGATTTCGCCAATCCGGGTAAGTTCTACGGGTCTTAAAACATCCATGTTTTCTCCTGTCTTAATTATCTAACTGAATTTGCCTCGCGATCTTTTGAATTGAATCAATCAATTGCTCTTCCTGGATCGGCTTAGGAATAAAGTCACTCGCCCCAGCTCCTATAGCTTCTAGAACTATATGCTCTTGCGACAAAGACGACATAACAACGATGGAGATGTTGTCATAATCTTTATTAATTTTTTCTGTCAGTTCGATTCCACTAATTGATGGCATAACAATATCAGTGATGACGATATTTGGTTTTTTATCTCGAATAACTTCGAGTGCTTTTTCTGCGCTATTGGCCTCTCCAACAATTTGAAAGCCGGCATCGGAGAGCATCTTTTTAATTATGCTACGTGAAAAATCAGAATCATCGACGAGAACAATTTTGATATTGTCAGTGTTAAATTTATCATTCATGGATTATAGGATAACAAATTTCACGTGGAACGGAAGAAAAGAAAAGGCCCCTTTAGGGGCCCATTCTTATGCAGCAACTTGTCCGTCTTTGTTAGACGGTCTTTTACGAGTTTTTTCTTTTCGTTTTGTTTGATCAAGATTCAGTTGACGGCTCCAGTCTACTAAAGCGATCTCGAGTACTTCTTGGATATTCTTCACTGGAATAAAATTGATCTTCTTACGGTATTGAGCGGGAATCTCAAGAAGATCTTTTTGATTCTTCCAAGGTATAATGATTGTTTCAATACCGGCCCGCATAGCGGCCAGTGCTTTTTCTTTAATTCCTCCAACAGGAAGAACCTTGCCGGTAAGTGTGATCTCTCCAGTCATAGCTATATCTTTACTGATATAACTGTTTGTCAAAAGTGAAGCAATAACCGTTGCAAGAGTAATACCTGCAGATGGACCATCTTTCGGTATAGCACCTGCCGGTAGGTGAATATGAATCTCATTTTCTTCAAAAAACTTTTCATCAATACCTAGCTCAACGGCATGGCTTCGGATGAAACCAAGGGCCGCGTGAGCTGACTCTTTCATTACATCACCAAGCTGACCAGTAAGTGTAATTCCATGACCTTTCATTTTGGTGGCCTCGATATGAAGAATTTCGCCTCCGGCGGCCGTCCAGGCAAGACCTGTGGCCACACCTACTTCATCATATTCATTTGAGTCTTCTCTAGAGAAATGTGCTGGACCAAGAAGTTCTTCAACTGTGGATGAGAAAATGTGAGTCTTAGCGTGATGACCAGAAGCAATTTTTTTCGCCACTTTTCTGCATAGAGCTCCAACCTGTCTCTCTAGGCTACGAAGACCAGCTTCTCTAGTGTAGCCCGCGATGACAGTCTCCACACCCTCATCTGTAAACTCAATGTGCTCATGTGTGATTCCATGCTCATCCATTTGTTTAGGGATAAGAAATTTTTTAGAGATCTGAACTTTTTCCTCTTGTGTATAACCCGCAAGATTGATGATTTCCATGCGGTCGCGAAGTGGACCAGGGATCTGATCAAGCATGTTTGCCGTAGCGATAAACATGATCTTTGAAAGATCATAACTAACGTTAAGGTAGTTATCACGGAAGCTGCAGTTCTGTTCAGGATCTAAAACTTCAAGCATCGCCGAAGCAGGATCACCTTTAAAATCAGAACCAAGTTTATCAATTTCATCTAAAAGGATGATAGGGTTGATTGTCTTACATTGTTTCATCGCTTGGATAAATCGGCCTGGCATCGCACCGACATAAGTGCGTCTGTGTCCGCGAATTTCTGATTCATCTTTTACACCACCAAGAGAAATTCTAACAAATTCTCTGCCGGTTGCTTTAGCGATTGATTTACCGAGTGAAGTTTTACCTACACCAGGAGGCCCTGCGAAACAAAGGATAGGTCCTTTGGCATTCGCTCCCTTAAGAGAGCGGACTGCAAGATATTCAAGGATGCGTTCTTTAATTTTTTCTAAGTCAAAATGATCTTCGTCTAAAACATCTTTTGCATATTGTAGATCTGTCACTTCTTTTGATTCTTCGCTCCAAGGTAGATCTACAATCCACTCTAAATAACTACGAAGAATGCTTGCCTCTGAAGAGTCTGGATGCATTCTCTCTAAACGTCCTAGTTGTTTAAGAGATTCTTTCTCTACATCTGCAGGAACACTTTTGGCGAGAATCTTTTCTCTGAGTTCTGTAAACTCATCATTTTTTTCTGCTGACTCATCTTGAAGCTCTTGTTTCATCGCTTTGATTTGTTCTCTGAGAAAAAACTCTTTATTTTTTCCGCCATCCTCTTTAGATGGAGCTTTTAGTTTTGCCTGTTGAACAAGAATTTCGAGCTCGTTAGCAAGAATTTGATTGATGTGACCAAGTCTTTCAACAGGATCAAGAATTTCTAAAACTTTTTGTGCTTCAGAAACTTTAAGATTTAGGTTTGAGGCGATAAGATCTGCAAGCCTTCCTGGATCTTGAATATCTTCTAGAACCATGAGGATGTCTGGAGAAAGAATTTTCCCTAATGAAATAACTTTTTCTAAGTTTTCTTTCACCGTTCTTGTCAGTGCCTCAATGCCGGCCGGAACAACAGTTGAAGTTGTGCCCATGACTTTTTCAACTTTCACTTTATAAAAGGGTTCTGTTGTGGAGAATTCCAAAATACGTGCTTTGGCTAAACCTTGAATAAGAATTTTAATTCTGCCGTCAGGAAGTTTTCTCATTCTCATGATCATGGCCACTGTGCCCATTTCATATATTTCAGAAGGGGAAGGAAATTCAGCAGTGATGTCTTTCTGTGAAGCAAGAAGGATGAGTCTGTCACTGTTATTTAAAGCCTCTTCGACGGCCTTAATGGATGTCTCCCGCCCAACGAAGAGAGGAAGAATCATAAAGGGGTACACTACGAGATCGCGTACCGGCAGTAAGGGGAGGGTATCCTTAAACTCGATTGCCTCACCCTCATAATTAGTAACCATATTGTAATCTCCTCAAACGTATTCTCAGATTTCGATAACTTTTCTAGAAGCTAAATCGGGATTTTTGTTAGTATGCTTGATGTATTTTTTCATGAATCATGATTTTTTTTTCATGCTTAACCGTGTTTGATGGTTTTAAAGTTCTATGTTTGTGATTTGAAATTTCTTAATCTATGATAATAAACAATAGGTTGAACTTTCTTGATAAAAAGGGTTGGTTATATGGGTGACTCTATAGGTATTGTTATTCTCGCTGCCGGTAAGGGCACAAGAATGAAAATTGAGACTCCAAAGGCCTTAGTTCCTGCTCTTGGTAGACCTCTTTTGGATTATGTCGTGAATGCGGCAATGGAATTCACAAAAAATTCTTCTCTCATAGCGGAAGTAGGGATTGTGGTGGGCCACAAAAAAGAAATGTTAGAGGCATGGTGGGCAAATCATCCACATAAAAAAACAATAAAATTAGCATGGCAGAAAGAACAAAATGGCACTGCTGACGCTCTAAAATCATGCTTTAATGATCAACCACATTTTTGGAATCATAAATATACATTAGTAGCATGTGCCGATACTCCTCTCATAGAGGCTTCGGAATTTAAATTACTTTTTTCTGAACTTAATTCACACCCCGAATTAGTAGGGGTAGCCGCTACTTTTGATATCGAAAATCCTACAGGATACGGAAGAATTATAAGTGGTGGAAAAGGTTTTCACATCGTGGAAGAAAAAGATGCGACCCCAGAAGAAAGAAAAATCAAGACAGTTAATTCAGGATTTTACATCCTTAAAACATCACACTTAAAAGAAGTTTTAGGCAGCATTTCTAATAACAATAAATCGGGTGAGTTTTATCTCACAGATCTATTCCAACAGAAATTTATTGTGAAACCAGTAAAATTCAAAACTGAGCAGGCCTTTTTAGGAATAAATACATTAGAACAATTGGCCGACGTGAATGGTTTACTAAAAAAACGCAAACTTTCCAAACTCTTTTCTGATGGTGTCCAGTTTCTAAATCCAAAATCTGTCCATTTAGACAGTGATGTGGAAATCGAAATTGGCTCAGTCATTTATCCAGGAGTAACAATTTTAGGTAAAACAAAAATTGGCGCGAATGTTACAGTCGAATCTGGCTCGTTTTTAAAAAACTGTACTATAGAATCCGATGTTCAGATTTTGGCCAATAGTTATATTGAAGAAGCCCATATTTCAAATAAGGCTTCCATTGGTCCTATGGCACGTATCAGACCAGGAACAGAAATTGGTCCGGAAAGTAAAATTGGTAATTTTGTAGAGATAAAAAAGTCCAAATTAGCCGCAGGTGTAAAGGTTTCCCATCTGAGTTATGTTGGTGATGCCGAGATTGGTGAAAACTCTAATATCGGTTGTGGTTTTATTACTTGTAATTATGATGGTGCTAATAAACACAAAACTAAAATTGGCAAAAATACATTTATCGGGTCTGATTGTCAGGTAATTGCACCTCTAGAGATTGGAAATGACGCATTTGTTGCAGCAGGATCAACTGTTACGAAAAATGTTCCTGATGGCGGCTTTGCTATCTCACGTGCACAACAAGTGACAAAAGAGGGAGCTGCAAAGAGGTTTCTTAAAACTAAAAAGCCATAATAAGCTACGCGTAAAACTAGTAAGATGACTCCCCAAATGATAGATTGAGCCATTAAAGTTTCACTCTGTGTTGGGAGTTTTTATGTGTGGAATCGTTGGTTATTCCGGTCCTGGTAATTCAGTTGGACCAATCATTGAAGGATTATCTCGCCTTGAATATCGTGGTTATGATTCTGCCGGCATATGCCTAAAGATTAATAACGAACTTCAAATCATAAAAAAAGAAGGTAAGCTTGATAATTTAAAGAAGCTTATTGAAGAGAAGAAGCCTTTTTCTCACACAGGTATTGGACATACTCGCTGGGCCACACATGGAGAAGTGACAACGGATAATGCTCATCCTCACGGAAACGAAGTCTTTGCTGTCGTTCATAACGGAATTATTGAGAATGCTTCAACATTCAAAAAACAACTGATAGCTGAAGGTTTCCATTTTAAATCACAAACGGATACTGAGGTTTTTTTAGTACTTTTAACGAAGTTCTACAAAGAAACTCAGAATACGCTGCAATCGATTTCAAAAACATTTTCTTCTCTCTCTGGTAATTCTGCTTTTGTAATTATTGAAAAAAGTTCAGATAAACTTTATTGCATCAAACGTTCAGCCCCCCTAGTGGTAGGAGAAAACAAAGAAAAACGTGAGGCTTACGTTTCTTCAGATCCATTTGCCTTAATTGGCTTTGCTCCAAGAATTTATTTTCCGCAAGATGCTGTTATCTGTGAAAGTATCGTTTCAGATCAGGATGTGAATATCAATTTTTATGAACTTGATTTAAAACCTTCAAAACGTTTTAAGTTCCAGAGCAATGCAATGTCGATGGATGCAACTACCAAGGGTCCATACGAACATTTCATGCTAAAAGAAATCCATGAGCAAGGTGCTTTGATCAATAAACTTGCAGCCTTTTATATCAAAAACGAAGGGCGCAAGATTCTTGAAGGACTCAAAGGATTCACAACTCCTGAATGGCATATTACAGCGTGTGGAACAGCTTGGCATGCAGGTATTGTCATTAAAAACTATTTTGAACAGATCAACCGTCAACGTGCTTCAGTGGATATTGCTTCTGAATTTCGCTATAAGAATCCAATTCTCAATAAAGGCGAGATTAGTCTTTTCATTTCTCAGTCAGGAGAGACGGCAGACACGCTTGCCTGTCAGGAACTTTGTAAAGAAAAAGGCATTCCTTCTTATTCCATCGTAAACGTTGAGGGTTCCACACTTTTTAGAAACTCTGATAAGAATTTTTTAATTCACGCAGGTGTTGAAATAGGAGTGGCATCAACCAAAGCCTTCACTCTTCAAGCACTAACAGGTTATCTTATGGGCCGGGCAATGGAGGGTACTTTAGATCAGCCAGAATTATTTTCTGAGATTCAACTTCTTTCAAATCGTATTGATGAGTTATGTGCCAATGCGGATTCACTAAAAGAAGTTGCTGAAAAAATTTACAGTAAAAAAGGTTTCATTTTTACTGGACGCGGAAAATATTTTCCTATCGCTTTAGAAGGTGCTCTTAAACTTAAAGAGATCGCTTACGTTCACGCTGAGGGATATGCTGCTGGCGAACTTAAACATGGCCCAATCGCTTTGATCGACGAAAACATCGTAAATATTGCTATCGTAGGGCCAGAACTATTAGAGAAAACTGTGTCTAATGTCGAGGAAGTAAAAGCTCGTCGTGGTAAAATTGTGATTGTTGGACCAAAAAATTTAGAAGAGATTGAACATTTAGCAGATGCATATATTGCTTTAGATTTTGAAGGTCTTCCAAATTTGAGTCCACTGTATGTCAACGTGGCCCTTCAGTTTTTGGCTTATCATATTGCCAAGCTGAAAGGGACGGATATCGATAAACCAAGAAACCTCGCAAAATCAGTAACGGTTGAGTAATGGATTTAAATTTTCTAAATCCATCTCAAAAAGAAGCTGTGATCATGACCGATGGTCCAGTGATGATTCTTGCCGGAGCAGGTTCTGGAAAAACACGAACTCTTGTTGCTAGAATTCAGTACTTATTAGAAGAAAAACATATCAGTCCCTTCCAGATCTTGGCTGTTACCTTTTCTAATAAGGCATCTAGAGAAATGAGAGAGAGACTTTCTGTGAATACCCAAATTAATGTTGGGGCCCTCCAAGTTACGACCTTTCACGCTTTTTGTGCCAAGGTTCTTCGTATGGAAGCTACCTATTTAGGGCTTAGCCGAAATTTTACGATCTATGATGATGGAGAGTCTCAATCTATTATTAAAGCATTATTAAATAAAAGAGGTATTAATCAGAAAGAACTTTCTCCTTATACTGTTGCCGCATTCATCGATGGACTTAAAAACTTAGGTTATTATGTCGGTCTCACAAAAAATGAAGACGTTGAAAAATATGCTGAGGATAAAAGGCTTTTTGACATCTTTCTTGAATATGAAGCGGAACTTCATCGAAGTAATGCTGTGGATTTTGGTGGACTCATTACAGGGATCTTAAATCTTTTTGCTTCTTATCCTGAAGTTCTTTCAAAATACCAACAAAAATTTAAATACGTTTTGGTGGATGAGTATCAAGATACTAATCGTGCTCAGTTTGACATGATCACAAAACTTAGCGACCCTCAGAGAAATATCTGTGTGGTTGGGGATGAAGATCAGTCAATTTATTCTTGGCGTGGAGCTGATATCCGGAACATCTTAGATTTTGAAAAAGTTTTTCCAGATGCAAAACTAATAAAGTTAGAACAGAACTATCGATCTTCTAAAAAAATCATAGAAGCAGCCTCTCAAGTTATAGCTAACAATGTTGCCCGTAAGGGTAAGGTGATGTGGACAAATAATGACGACGGAGACGAGATTCAAATCGTTGAGTGTCGGGATGATAAGGCCGAAGCCGAATACATCGGTCAGCAAATTAAACGTCTCCACAATGAAGGCGCGCCTCTTAGAGATATGGCCGTTTTTTATCGTAACAATGCTCATTCAAGAACCATTGAGGATGCCCTAAGGAAAGAGAAATTTCCTTATAGAGTTGTAGCTGGCATTAAGTTCTACGATCGTAAAGAAGTGAAGGATATGCTCTCCTATATGAGAGTGGTGGTGAATAAAAAAGATTCACTTGCCTTGACCCGAATCATAAATACACCTGCGCGTGGTGTAGGCGCAACTTCACTTCGTAAATTGGAAGATGAGGCAGTACGTTTACAACTGTCATTGTTTGAATTGATTGAAAAGATTGTTGATTGTCCATCTGAATTTAAACACCTGTCCCTTTCAGGAAAGGTTTCCAGTGCTATCAATCAGATGGTGCACCTTGTTCAGGAAGTTCAAGTGCTGGAAAGTCATAATCATTCTCCAAGTTTTAGTTATGAAAAACTTTTAAACGAGTCTGGCTACTTAGAGTTTTTAAGGGCCGATAAAAGTTATGAGGGTGCTGCTCGGTTGGAGAACTTGGAAGAATTAATGAGTGCAGTTAAGCAATTTGAAGAATCTGAGATGGAGCCTACTCTTGTAAAATTTTTAGAAACGATCACCCTTGATACCACCGCCATAGAGGATGGACAGCCTCAAGATCAAGTGTCTCTTATGACTGTTCATGGTTCTAAAGGATTGGAATACCCTTACGTTTTTCTGATTGGAATCGAAGAGAATATTTTTCCTTCATATAAAAGTCTGGAAATTGGTCCAACAGCGATTGAAGAAGAAAGACGACTCTTTTATGTAGCGATGACCAGGGCCATGAAAAAACTTTGGATCACTTTTGCGCAAGGTCGTATGTTGTGGGGAAGTCTTAAATTTAATGGGCCAAGCCAGTTTCTTCAAGAAATCCCATCAAAATATTATACATGGAACCAATACCAGACTAGTTCTAGAAAATCTGACTTTGCACAATATTCAATTTATGATGACTTCGATCAAACAAGTTCGGGCAGCGGCAATGAAAGTTATTATGGGGAAAAGATATATCAACAGAAAAAAGCAATAACCTCACTTTCCAATTATCCTTCTGGTAGTAAGATCCTTCACGCACTTTATGGAGAAGGTATGGTGTTGGATTCTGAAGGTTTAGGACAAGATGAAAAAGTAACAATACTTTTTCGAGATGGAATCAGAAAAAAATTCATGGTGAAGTTTGCACCACTGCAGAAATTATAGAATTTGTATGACGAATTAACCAAGGTCGATATCGGTATATCGCCATCAGGTATCTTGAAAAGGATTTTAGGTAATCATGAGAGTAACATTTAAATTTATACTATGGTTATGGTTGGGTCTTGTCCTTATTTTGGGAGGCCTATTTTTTAATGCATATTCAAATTTTCATCCAGAAGCTTTTATGGTTCTTATCAATGAGCAGGTACAGAAGAATTATCCTGGAGCAAAACTGACTATAGGGAAAATGAATACAAGACTCTCTGTTGACTTTAATTTAAATTTTAAAGATGTGCAGTTAGTGAGGGACGATAAAACGTTAGGTCGTATTCATGAGATTGAATTAAAAGTTCCATGGTGGCTTCTCCTTTTTAATAGAGGCAATGCCCAGATAAACATTTCTCGTTTTGAAATATTTGTAGATCACGATTTTAGATCTAGTTTGTCTATTACGGATAATAAAGCAGAAGCTGCGATTATTTCTAAATCTGAACAAATTATTGTTAATTTACCAACCTATTTAGCTGGCGCTCTTTATACCATTAAGGCCAAGGATATTTCGGTTAAAGATATAAACGATGGACGAAGATATTTTTCTCTTTCAAAATTGTTAGTTCGAGAATTTAAATACAAAAAGAACTCAGCTTTCGAATTAACAATTCCTATAGATCTGGCCCATAAGGGTCATAATTATGATGTTGAGTTATGGATTTTTGGTGATATGACCCCACAGAAAAATCTTTGGACATTTAATTATCGTGGAGAATTTAGGCTCAATGATTCTGTAGATAAGTTCAATGTGGAGGATGTTATTGTTGATGGAAAGGCTGAGTTTACTCCATCTAACTTTGATATTAATTCAGTGATTAATATACTTATTGAAAATGAAAATGTTGGTAAAGGTACCATGGTTGCTAACAATTCAGATGTTGATATTAACTTGTCCTTTGAGAAACTACCACAAGACTATTTACAGCTTGTGGGCGATGAAATGCAACACAGTTACTGGACAGATCTTGAAGGTGAAGCATCTGGATCAATTGCTTTTGAGAAATCGATAAGAACAGGAACAACAAAATTAAAAGGTAAATTTTCTTTTAATGGAAAGCTTGATTTGGCCACAGGAAATTCCTTTGATGGTAAATGGGCTCTTGATGTTCAAGATCGTAAATGGGAAATCTCGTTTTTTAGTCCCAAGGGAGAAGTCAGTCTGTTTCGCCGTGCAATCATTGATTTTGAAAAAGGAGAGGTCGCTCAATTTATTGAAGACATTAATTTTTCGGGAATCGACATCAGCCGAGCAATTCAACCAGTCTTGCCACTATCTAAATTTCAACAAATGGAGTCAGATGATTATTTTATGACTTCAATTTCTTATAAAAAATGTTTTTTAGGGGATAAAGTTATTAATGGACAGTTCCGTTATGGTATCTCAATTGATCAGAAATATTATCAAGGTGAGTTATCACAAGATAATAATAATCTTAAAATGAATTATATGTTTAAAGCACCACAACACTCATTAGATATTTCTGCTAACCAAGTAAGTTGGATATCTAATTATAAATTTCTTGAGCCATATTTCATGGCCTCGGAAGGTATAGTTAATGGTAAAGTACAAGGCAGGTGGTCGTCATCTTGGATAAACGGGGATAGTTTATTGCAAGTAAAAATTGAAGGAATGAAAAATGTCACTGGTGAGTGGGTCTCATTAAATGACAAGATTTGGAAAAACTTTGGAATTGATTCAATGACATCAACTTCTCAAGTTTGGGATTTTGCACTTACAAAAGGAATTTTAAGAACGAATTCAACTTTAGTAAGTGATGACCCTGCGAAATTAACTGGTGTGCTTTCAGATAATACAAAACAAAAGTCTTTTATAACATTGTCATATCCGCGAAATAGAAAGTGGAAACCGGTTAAGAAGGAAATAGTAGAACCTTTTTTTCTTAAGGAGATCTAGTTGTGAATTCTCGTAACCCAATCATTTGGAAAGACCATAAACTTTTTCTTTTAGATCAACGCCTACTTCCTCAAGAAGAAGTTTTTGTTGAAGTTAATGATCTTACACATTGTGCTTTAGCGATTAAAAATATGATCGTGAGAGGCGCTCCATGTATCGGATTTACTGCTATTTTCGGCATGGCACTTTGGATAAGAAATACAAAAGAGATTAATATAAATACCGTTCGTATGGCCTGCGACGAACTTATTGCGGCAAGACCAACAGCTGTAAATCTTTCTTATGAAGTGAACCGCTGTTATGAAATGATGAAGCGTGGCTTACAAGAAAAAAAATCTATTGAGGAAATATATAAAGATTTAGTCAGTTTTGGTAATGAACAAATCTTCCTTTCAGGAGAACGAAATCTTGCAATGGCAAAAATTGGAGTGGCAGATCTTAAAAAAAGATTGGGTGATCGTCAGTGGAATCTAATGACCCATTGTAATACGGGCTTTTTGGCATGTGGCAGTTTAGGCACGGCTTTAGGAGTAATTTCTCACGCGAACTCATTAGGCATGGTTAAGCATGTTTATGCTGATGAAACAAGGCCTTATATGCAAGGGACAAGACTTACAGCCTTTGAGTTAGGAAAAGAAAAAATTCCTTATAGTATCGTTGTTGAAGGTGCTGCCTCCTATTTAATGTCTCATAATAAAGTGGACGCAATTTTTGTTGGTGCAGATAGAATTGCGGCCAACGGTGATACTGCAAATAAAGTTGGAACATCAACTCTAGCCATAGTGGCAAAACATTATGGTGTCCCATTTTATGTTGTTGCACCTATCAGTACTTTTGATCTCGCTACAGAAAATGGAAATGGAATTGAAATTGAGATGAGGGCCGAAGAAGAAATCACTGACCTTAGAGGAATTCGTCTTGCGCCTGTTGGTGCGAGGTCGGTGAATCCTAGTTTTGATGTAACTGACCATCGGTTTATTACGGGAATTATTTGTGAAAAAGGTCTTATTAATCCACAAATCGTGGGTGAGTTAGAGAGGATTGTAACAACGTGACAAATTTAAGGGCCTCTATCGATATTGGTTCCAATAGCGTTCTTCTTTTAGTTGGAGATATTTCCAATGGAAAGTTACGTGAAATATCTAAAAGAAGTGAAATAACTTCTTTAGGACGTGACCTTGATGCAACTAAAAATTTTCATAGTGAATCTATGGAGGCCACATATCAAGCTTTAGAATCTTATGCCAAGGAATGTGATCATTTGGGAATACAACGGACTGACATTATTGCGACTGCCACAGAGGCATCAAGAGTTGCGGCCAATGCTTCTGTTTTTTTCGCAAAAGTTGAACATGATCTAAAAATAAAGGTGAATATTATCACTTCCCAAGCCGAGGCTTATTTTTCTAGTAAAGGCATTCTCAATAACGGGCAATTTCGTTCTGAAATCATAACTATTATGGATATTGGTGGAGCATCGACTGAACTTATAAGAGTGAATACTAAAACGTTTCAAGTTCTTGAAACAATTAGTATGCCTAT